>JBPCNB010000378.1:0-11740 GCA_051001675.1 Nitrososphaeraceae archaeon
GGACCTTACTAATAGCGCACTTAGGCTGCTAAAAGCGGACGAGTTGGTCGGCCTTAAGCAATTCTCTGTCTATATTCCATGTACTTCAGGCCATACACCGGTGAACATTGTCGTTTCAATTCCTCTAAAAGCAAATAATGGTGATAGACTAGTAGCTACCCCACGGCTCGCTAGCCCGGATAGAAAAGGCGTATATTCTTTTGAGATATAGGCTCTAGAAAATGCATCTATACATACCATCAAAGTTGTGCTCAATATTGGCTGACCACCCTGGATAATATAGGAGCGATAATGGACATGCTGGTTGGAGATAAAATTGATCTAAAACCTAGTTGAAAGGGTAGGAGCCAATTGCTTGCATAACACGTCAGCAGAATAAACAGGTTCATTTTATGAGGTGAAAACCATTGTATAGTCTGTAAGCTTTTAAGTAAAGATTCCTAGCATTCTCCCATATATTCTCGTCCTCATTTATCTCGATTGGAATACAAAATTTCAACTCATTAAAGAATAGATTGATGTAATCGTCTCTGACCTTGCCAGTTCTATCTATCGCAAAAAGGACCAAAGGAGCCGCTAAGTAGAACTTTAAAGACGGAGAAATAAGTCTAGCTAATGGTTTAAAATATAACCTATTTTCATTATTCTTTAGTTGGTAGATATACTCTATATTGGTCAAAATGTGGTACAAGTAATTGACGGGTATGACTAATCTTGAATTGAATATGCCTGACCTCTGCCTAAGCCAACTTTCAAGCAACGGCATATAGTACGTTTTAATGAGATATTTTTTTAGTTGTTGTAGACCGGTCCAATTTGAGATTGGTAAACCTGAATACTTACTTAAATAATATCTTATTATTATGCCGAGATCATTTCTTGTTGAAAACCATAGTTCTACAGGATCTTTTTCTACAATAAATGCGTCAGGCTTGAGCTTGAAAATAGTAGCTCTTTCTATTAATTCAGGCAGATTTGGGATTTCTTGGGCCAAGTCATTAAAATCACTTTTGTAAATTGTTTTGATGATCTTCATTCTGTCAACGTAACTAGGTTTGTAGCGTTTAGCTAAAATGCACAATACCGTACCCATTTCAATATACGCCTTGAGGCATTCATACACCAAGGAGTCATTTTTACTCGTTTCTATTTTTGTTCCTCTGACATACTCATAGGAAAAATGCCCCAATAACCCTGTAACCTTCTCAAAAAGGATTCTAAAACCACTCGAGAAAGGAATATCGTCTGCATTATAGGGTGTTAGATTCGCTACGCTCTGGCCGTACAATACCTTGCTAGCGCTTTTAAAATCATAAAACCATATGTCAGAATATGCCAAATCTCTTTTCTTTAAATATCTTATGTCAACTACAAATTTGGAAAAACGGAATCTCTCCAATTCTGCATTTCTCAGTCCTAATTCATTGTATATCTGCTCCAATATCTTGTTCTTTTTGTCTTCGCTAGGTATAGGATCTACTATAACTACAATATCGAAATCCTTCAATAAATTAATCTCGTTATTCCCAACGAGCCGTACACTTCCTTCCCCACGGCCAAACCCTCCAGTTAAAATTATCGAACGAATCCCTTGAATATTTTTCAAGATAATATTAGATATTAAATCAAGTTTAGAGACAACCTTTGCGTCAATCCATTCTTCGCTGTAAGAGGTGTAAATTCCCATTTTATAATTCCCTTTTGAACGATTTCGTGACTTTGATAATCTCTGATTTGAAGGGAAATGACCTTGCTCCTATTTGTTCAGTGGTTTTAGCTGCAAACCAATTTGCGAAATTAGCAATATCATTCAAAGACCATTTTTTTATTATGCCAGAAATAAAAGCTGCATTGAATGCATCACCAGCACCAGTTGAATCAATTGCCTTTACATTCGGTGCTGGCACTTTTATCTTGTATTCATTGGATGATACTATGCATCCTTCTTCGCCAAGTCTGATAATAAGAAGAGGCACTTTTTCTGAAAGTATCTGAACAGCATCGCTAGTGTTATGTGCTTGTGCTAATGTTTTAGCTTCCTTTAGATTGGCAGAAATAATATTAGACAATTCTGACACTTTTTTAAAATAATTTCTGCTCAGAGTGATAGTATTAAACGCACCAGGATCGAAGAAAACTTTTGCACCTCTGTCGTGTGCGTTCCTGATGGCATATAATATGGCATCTCTTTGTGGGGAATTTACAAGAGAGTACCCCGTTATATAAATAAAATCAAAGTCTATACCATCTATAACATCTTTAATTTCATCTGCGGTTAAGTTATCGTTTGCACCCCTTGCTACAAGAAAAGAGCGTTCAGCGTTATTATCTATGATTGAAACCAATACACCTGTAGGTAAATAATTATCACAGAAAATTCTTGTCTTCACATTATTTTTTTCTAAATTCTGTTGATAGAGTTTTCTATATCTATCTTTGCCAGCTTTACCCACAAAATAACTACTAGTTCCTAGCAATGATAGCGCCGCTGCTATAGTACCTGAACCGCCATAGGTATATTTTACATGATCGCAATATGAGACGCCACCCTTCCCAATAGAAGGAATATTTACTCTCATGTTGAAATCGAGGAATACGTCGCCTAATATAAGACAATCAACCTTTGAATTCATTTCAGACTACTGCCAATGACACTTTTAACTTGGAAATGTAGATCTTCTTTTGTTACAATACAACTTGAGACCAATTTATTGTTCTGATCAGACGTCATGTCAATTATAATTTTATCACTGTTAGAGCACATTATTTGTTCTTGTTTCCAAGTTTTTATCTTATCCTTTCCCACAAAGCGTTATCCCTTTTAAGGAAGCTTTTGATAGTACCGATCAAACCACTTAGTTGAGTATCTATTATTGCTGAAAATATGTTAATTTTTTTAATAAATGCCGCCGCAGCAATAGTGCCGAGTATTGCAGGAAGTAAGATTGGATGTACAGCATAAAGTATAACTCCAATAACAACCACTGAAGCTATAAGCAAGAATGGCGATAAAACTAGTATGAACAATTCTAAAGGTAAAACCACAGATCCAAACTTGCCGTATTTTGGTTTGAAAAGTAAATGTAGATTTTCAAGCAATACTTTAATTATTCCTTGGGCCCTTCTATCTTTCTGAAGTCTTCTACTTCTAAATTTGGCAGGGACATCTTCTTCCGAAACTACAGATGTATCAACTACAGTCCTGTAACCCTTCTTTCTAATTAAAACAAATTCTTCAGTATCGTCAGCCATAGAGTTAACATTGACTTGTTCTACTAAGGATCTCCTGAATGCTAATAGACTTGATGCGTGAGCTATAATAGTGCTATCAATATTAGTTTCTGCCATTTGAATGGTGGTCATGAATTTTCGAAAAAACTTTTCTACGCCGTATTTAGAAATGCAGATACCAGTTGCCCCGCCAACACGGTCATCTGCAAAATTTGCAACTAGATCATTAAGACTATTGGTTGATTTTGTTAGAGAGTCGCAATCTGTCTTTATGAATATTTCTCCTACAGCATCCTTGAATGCTTGGTTTAATGTCCTAGCCATACCTATTCTAGAATCTTGCCTTACGAGCTTGATTGTTGGGAATTTTCTTTGGTACTCTTTTACTATTGACGGAGTCCTATCAGTTGAGCAATCATATATCAGTATTTCTGTTATAGGGTACGTCTGCTTGAGCAAATTTCGGAGTTTGTTTTCTATGTTGTTTTCTTCATCATAAGTTGGTAAGAAAATGGTTACTGTGGGATTCTCGCTATAATCTTTATTCAAACGAACTTTTCTACCCATTGTGATTACAATTAACATAAAAATTAGATACGGTGTTAGTAATAAGGCTAATACGATTAATAAAAATGAAAAATCTGCCATTCTCTTACGCTTCGCTAGTGAGTAATCTTAGTCACGGTCTGTAATAATCTTTTTAATTCAGATTTTGTAGTTACCTTGCAAGTTATGATGAGTATCAGATATGCTACAAAAGCCAATAGAAGTGTAACAGTTATGCTTCCAACTACAGTTAAAGCAATATATCCAACTAGGATGGCAGTTGAAACTGAAATTATAGGCTTTAATATACTTATAAGGGAAATTGATACGAACTGTTCCTTTTTGATAAAATACGCCGCTAATAAAATATTAAAAATAGATCCAATCAATAAAGATAATGAAGCTCCAAGCATACCAAAAAAAGGTACTAAGGCTATACCCAGTACTATTGCTATAACTGACGAAGTTATTGACATTGTAGCAAACTGCTGAGGCTTACCTAGGCCATTTAATATCGAACCGATAAATGCTGCCATTGACGTAATAACTCCATACAATACCAATATCCTAAGGACACCGGAAGCTGAGACGTACTCCTTGGATAATAGAGAAAGAACAGTCTCAGGGCTTAGCGTTAGTACGATATAGATGAATCCACTTACCATTAGAGAAAGCCTAAAAGCTGAATTTACAGCTCTATCAAAGTGTAACTTGTTTCCGCTTTCTAATGCTTCCGAAGTTGTAGGAAGAATCGCTCTACCAACAGCAATAATTATACCCCCTACTACGCCAGATATCAGGGACGAGATACCAAATAGTGCCACCGAATCAAAGCTTTGGGCACCAAGGAGTAAATAGCTCATCTGAACGCCTAGTGTTGGGAGACCAATGGCTAGATAGTTCAAACCAGAGAACTTAGCCAGTTGTAACAAGCTAGAAGGGTTCAGTGAACTTATTGCGAAATTAAATAATTTCTTCTTTACAAAGATGAGATATGCATAGAGGACCGCAATAACAGAACCAAAAGCAAAGCCGGCTACTATTCCGAGGTTTCCAAATCCTACCGTAACCAATATCACTGCAATTGACATTCTTGCTATTTGGAACACAAAGTCTCCAATCGTAGTATATTTCATCATCTGTGAACCTTGAAAGGCACCGCTAAAACATAACAAAATAGTCTGTGAGGGAAGTAATACGAGCATAGTTAGTACGATAAGTGATGCAAGTGAACTATCTTTAAAAATTGAAGTGGCAATTTGATTTGAAAATAGGCTGATTACTATTGCTGCTCCAAGACTAACGACAATGCCTATCTTTAGTCCATTGTAGAATACCATTTTCGAAGCAATGTGCAATTTTTTTATATTGTACTGGGCAATATGTTTTGATATCATGGTTTGAGTTCCATAACCAGTAAATCCCAATACTGCTATAGCCAATGCAGTCACAGCCATGACCTGCCCAAGAACTGTGGGGGTCAACAACTTTGCTAATACCAACCAGAAAAAAAATCCAAGCCCGTAATTTACAAGTTGGTCTAAGATTAGGTAATACGAATTAATTGTAAGCCTATTAGAAGTTTGATTATCCAATTTTCATATAATCCCCAAGTCTATAAGTGAATTTCCTATATTCAGATAATACCAATAGTAAGAGTGTAAGCAAACTTAAAGTCATGACTGTGAGATCTAAACTTAGCTTCCATGATATATGGTTCAGGATCAATCCAACTAACGAACTAAATGCTACACTTAAACCAATGCTGAAGGCAATTAACTCTGTATACTTTAGTTGCCTTCTTGGAAATATGAGTTTAGTTAAAGCGTATCCCGGAATAAATAGCATAAAAGCACCACCGACAACAGCTCTAAAAGCGGACCACTGCTGCTCGACAATTTGATATGGAATATATGCAACAACGAGAGTCATTGCTACTATAGCTATGGCCAACCAAAATGGTAGACTTGCAATACTCTTGGTAAGGTATCCAAAGAATGAATATTGTACCTGTGGATGAGCTAAAACAATCTTTTTCTCTTTTTCTAGTGCTTTAACTATAGCACAAATATCCTCAACCGTCAATGAATGATCTATGATCTGTAGTCTGGTAACTAAATCTCTGACAGTTTTGCAATTATACTTACGCATTGCGTCAATTACTAACTTTTGCAAAAATATCCCCTGTTCTAGCTCTCTAGTCTGAACCAAATTTGATTCCAATTAGACATTTGTTTTGTATCGGACTGTTTTACACTGGGTGGCTGTGAGAATACAAAATTCTGGGCCTCTGTGTCGTATCTCCATAGTTCCAATATGATTCTAAACTCTTTGCCTCTCACAGTCTTAGTATTTAGGTTATCGACATTTACACCATTTACGCTTAGGCTTTTTATTGAGATCTGATCGATATCCTGATTTATTCCAGCAATAGACCAAGTTAAAGGTTCGATCCATCGGGAATCGTCCTCTACAACACGGTCCAGCCGGAAAATCGGGAGCTGCTGATCCTGGAGATATGAAGACTCGTCTGGCGTAAGTTGCGAAGAGTTGACTAACTTCATTCTTATTGAAAGGTATTCAGTTTGCCCCATATGGTTGTAGACATTCATATACCACTTCATAGTGTCGCCTACAGCTATTGTAGATTCTCCGTCAGGGTAGTAATTTTCTGCTGTTTCGTTACTTCCAAGCGTACTTATGCTAAGAAATCGCTCTTGTGGCCATGCTTCTGACGCAACATATCCTATGCTGAGTAGGATCGCAAGTAAGGAACAGAAAACCATTAGAAATGTTTTTGAATAAATGATGCTTCTTGCTTCCTGCAATATGTTTGTGGAATTCAATTACTTTTCTCTCTTATCTCCAAATCAAGAAACTTCTTTATTTGATATGATTTCCAACTCTTGTAAGAATAAAGACCAAAAAACGAAATCAAGAATGCTCCTAGAGGTGCATAGATTGCAAAAATCCCGAATACGTTGTAATAAAAGTCACGCCCTGCATGTTCTCTATACGATGCTGACTCGTTAGTTATTTGGCTAAATATTTCCTGGGCGTCAGCTACGCAATTAGTGTACGAACTACATGATTTATTAGAACTGGATATTTGTGCTTGATGTAATAGTTCAAGAGCATAGTTGAACCTTTCCACCAGGTTGGATACATCAGCACCGGCACTTTCTGCCTGCTTTATATTATCGAAAGCAGAGTCGACAGATGGTTGAGTCATGTTGTTGTTGACAGTCAAATTAATATCTACACTGTTTGATAACAGAAGCAAATATAGCTCAAATATAAGATCAAGTGTAAGCAATCCAGATACTGTACTATTTAACCAAATATACAAATCTTGTTGCTGCAATGGCCAGGAATGCCATACCACAGACTATTGCAGCTCTTTTCAGCCTTTTTATATCAATAATTATATTTATTCTTCCAAAATAAGGAGAGAGCAATTCAGCTGTTACAAGCATAATAATTGATGAGGCTGCTAACCACAATCCCATATCCCATAGTGAAAAAACAAATGCCATTAAATATCTATTTTTGTGTAGGTGCTTTGGACAGTATCGTCGTTTATTAGTACTGTATCCTTAATGTTGATAGGTGCATTGCTGACTTTACTTATCATCAAAGCAAATGCACTACAAAGTGGACATCCTAACTGGTTGCCATTTTTTATGTTCATGCTGACAGATTTACATAAGTTAACACATGATACGCCAGAGAACCTAATTGTAGCGATGCCATCAGTTTCCTCTACAGCAAGATCATCAACGAGCCTTAAATTCTCAATCATTAATTTTGGCAAATGCTGCTGTAGAAACGCAAAATCAACTGTTGCGAAGTCCACACCTAATTTGTTCTCACATATTTCAACGAGTCCATTGCTCGGGGCGGGAATAAATAATCCTTTTGGATCGTAGTAGAAAATCTTTTCGTTATCCAGCTCATTATAGCTCGGAATTTGTGACTCTTTATAAGAGAAGAAAACATAGCCTTGGTTTAACCCATTCAAATTCTTAGCATAAAGAAATATTGCTTTTCCTTTGTGCTTCATGCCAGTGACAATATTACCAATAGATTTTAGCATAGAAAACGACAGCTTATTTACCACAGCCTCAGGGACAGTTTTTGATTCCGAGATGTAAAAGATGACTAATCCCCACAACGTCAACCCAAGCCCAATGAAGGTCAGAGTTGTTACATTCAACAGAAACGAGAAAAGCAATGAAATACAGCCAGTGGATATGAGTGCTATGGCAATTGGAAAGGTGCCTCTATATTGTAATTTCCATAACTTTTCCCTTAGCTTAAAATTTTCGAATTCCAGATGATTTAACCTTGAATTGAGGGCTTCTTTATTATATGATTTGGGCAGCTCTTCGATCTCTAGATTCAAGGAATTATTTTCTTCCTTGTGCATTCGAGGTTTTGTCAGGTTTGAAAAAAAATAATCTAGAGGACTTTTAGATATTTTCATTGCACCACTTTCTGCTGAAGTACATCGTGAGTAGGTAAATTGCGGCGACGCGTGTTTGTCATCACAAGTGCCAATGTCACCTGCATTAATACCAAAATAATAGAAATATTCATAAACAACAAAGAGGCGTCATTAGTAAAGTACTGTCCGACAACAGAAAGAAGAATCATCAAGCTCACTGGTATCATAATCGACTTGCCGAGTATCGAGTAAAAGGTGCCGGGATTGTATAACTTGCCAAGTCTTAATATGCTTTTTACTATTTTGTAGCCGTGTCTCCATGTGGAAAGCTTCTGTTTTCCGAGTCTTGACCTGTAGTTAATGGGGACTTCTGTTATTCTCCCTAACGATGCTATCTGTGCAGCGATCTCTGCCTCGACGTCAAAGCCTGTCGTCGATAAATCGATGGATTGTAAAGCCTTTGTCCTGACGACATACATTCCAGAACATAAATCTGATAAAGAAGTACCCATCAAGTTATTGAATAGCTTTGTTATTATTTTATTTCCATATGTGTGCAGAAAACTCATTGGGTTCGTATCATCTGCTATCCTCGCACCTATTATTTCATCATAACAATCTAAATGTTGTATAAACCTATTAATGCAAGAAGCATCGTATGTATAATCCCCGTCCATTACAAGCAGATAGGGTGTTTCAATGTGTTCTATTGCTGTTTTTAAAGCACCCGTCTTTCCTTTACCATGCTGGGATATTGTTTTGACCCCGAATTGTTTTGCAATCTCAACAGTTCTATCAGTAGAGTATCCATCGACAACCACTATGTTTTTAAAGCCTAATGACTGCAATTCATTTAATACTTTTCCTATTGCCTCTTCTTCATTCAGTGTTGGAATTACTACAGTAATATTTTTCTCCGCTACCAATTGGTGGGAATTGGGTTTAGAATTTTGTTTTAACATATTGAACGAACTGCACAGCTATTTCTGCAAAGGTTCTTTGTGTTTATCAATAAAGCAGCATCTCTAGTGTTTGTTGTGATCTCATTAACAACTTCCAATCAGAAACCGCTCCTCAGACTTGAATAAGAAATTAAACCCAAATATCTTATGTAATTCTTATCCTTCATCCAATTTAGTGCGTCTCTGTTCCCATATGCAAAGGCTTTTTCGCTCATAAACATAGCAATTGGTCTTCCTATCCTTTCTATTCCAAAAAAGTACGAGTTCTTGAGCCTATACGTTAGTTTAACTATAATCCTGGCAATTACTGTCGCAAGAGTAGGATTTTTTACTATTTTTATATGTTTGATTACTAGTTCCGTTAGTACTCGTTCTTCAAATGATAATGCCGTATACCATTCTTTTTTTCTAAAAGCATTTATTTTGAGGACGGATAATATCTTGAGTAAATTAGGAGCCTTTGAGGTAAATAACATATTCACAAGCTGAAATACTTTTTATAAAAGATTTAGCTGGAAAAGATGAAAAAATTGTAACCATAAAGCCAAAATATAGTTCTGTGTCATCTAACGGATAGACGACTCTACTTGAGCAAAAATACATAGATACATGTACAAATTGTAAGACTAAAGTCAATATATAGTTCTATGTCATCTAAGGGATAGACAACCCTACTTGAGCAAAAATACATAGATGCATGTCATCAATCGGATATTTATGTCAACTAAAGCACAGATGAACTTTTAATGAACAGATATCTCAAATAATGGATACAAATTACCTTTCGCATCCGATTTAGTTCACTTGATTCATAATTAATTTTATAGATAACACAGATATTTCTGTCTCTTTGGATGACAATACTACTACAATACCCCCATTCTTAGCATAAATCTTCTCCAGGTCCATTTTAAGAAATATTATACGGTTTTACGGCACAATCATTTATCGGTGTAACAAAGATATTTTTTAAATATCATCACCCATGATTGCTAATTTGTCTTTCCTTAAATTACATTCTGCATCAGGGAAGAGAAATTAAAGGGATTCTTATCGCAGTGATTGAATGGTATTTATATCTACATTTGATGTCCTTCTTTGGAGCAGACAAACGGAAGATATGAAAATTTTCAGGATATCGGTTTTTTTATTCTCATCATCATTATTAATATTTACAAGCCTTAACATGATACAACATGCAGAGAGTACAGCAGAGCTACCAACATCCTTGCCGTCGGTTTCTACATCTACTCTTCGAGGAGTAAACTTGCTTGATCCGGTACTGATACAGACATCAGTTGGACCGCCGTACTATTTAGGGAATGCTCCACCTGTGAATAATAGCCTCCACTTGATAAAATCCTATGGATTTAATTTCATAAGAATACCATATTACTGGGAATCTTATCAGGCTAATCCAGATAAATTCCTTAAAGAAGTTGAAATTATAGCCTCATTGGCTGAAAAACTGGGCTTATATGTTGATTGGGATTTTCATCATCTTAAGGCCAGTAGTTATTTCTATTTTTTCAACTCTTCTTCTTATGGTGGATTCCCTTACTTTTTCCTGTCAAAATATCCCTTTAATGGGGGTGAGAGCGCAGAGAAAAAATTCTGGAAGGATTTTTTTGATAGAAACATAACCTACAAGGGCAAGGACATATGGCAGTTACAAGCAGAGTTCATGATTAAAATTGTTCGCACAGTTGATAAATACTCAAGTACGTTAGGGTATGAGATACTTAATCAACCGACAGTATTTGATAAGTCACAGTATGCAAAGATAGGCAAATATAATACTTTCATTGCTCAACAACTTAGAAACCAGACATCCAAATTCATAATTTTCGATTTTGCATGCAACAGTGCTTGCAGTGATATTGAATTTTCTAATCAATCTTTGCTCAAGCCTTTAGGTGTCGACAACGTTATTTTTGCACCCCATCGATTTGGCAAACCTTACACAGATATGTTTACATTTCTGGAAAATCTTTCATCAAACTGGGGAGGTATTCCAATAGTATTAGGTGAATGGGCTAGAACAGATCAAGCTGAAATGGTGAGCTATATATGTGAACTTCAGGCCGCAGGAATTGGATGGGCTTTTTGGTCCTGGAACTACCAAGAGCATGGTGAGGTGGGCGTACCTCTTAACACTATAAATTATTCTCCTACACAATATCTGCAATACCTCGTGAGCGTCATGGAGCTAACTGATGCAAACGATATGAAATGCTCCCAAGATAGATTATCATAAGTCTAGCCCACATAAGTCTCGAGACCGTGTTAATACTCATGACCTATCCTACCCAGGTAGTAAATTTCCTAAATGAGATTGTAATTTTACAATACTTGCATGTGTTAGCAATGTTAGGAACACATTTTTGTTGTTGCTCTGATTCTCTTACTCGTATAGTTCAATAATTCGATACAATCATACAAAAATGAGGGACAGAAAAAGCTACTGTTCTTTATGTTCCATATATCTCTATATTCTTACCTTATTTTAGCCCTAATAGATCGTGCCACCTCTCTACGATGAAACATTATCATA
>JBPCNB010000379.1:0-4947 GCA_051001675.1 Nitrososphaeraceae archaeon
GTGTATACTAAATGTGAAAATTATCATGATGTTGTAAATGCGATTAAGAATATGGTGGTACGAGGGGCTCCGGCCATAGGCGTAAGTGCTGCATTTGGATTGGCTCTGGCTGCATTGAATAGCAACGCCAAGACTAGAGATACTCTGATCAAAGAGCTAAACACGGCATACTGGGAGTTACGTTCCACTAGGCCTACAGCAATAAATCTTTTTTGGGGTTTGGACCGAGTAATGGGCAAAGCTAAAGCTGGAACTAACCCAAAGAAAATCAAGAACAATATTCTTAGAGAAGCCAAAAAAATAGCTCAAGAAGACCTTCAAACCAATATGGCAATGGGACTTTATGGCGCAAAACTATTGTTCGATGGAGATCTTGTAATGACTCATTGTAATGCTGGTGCGTTGGCTACAACAGGATACGGTACTGCTCTGGGGATAATACGTGCGGCAAAAGAAGCCGGAAAAACGGTCAAAGTTATCGCAACAGAAACCAGACCAGTCATGCAAGGGTCAAGACTTACGACCTTTGAACTTCGCCATGACAACATTGATGTAACCCTAATTCCAGACACCGCCGTTGGGCACATTATGTCCAAAGGAAATATTAAATGTGTTATTGTAGGAGCGGATAGGGTTCTTAGGTCAGGTCATGTTTTTAATAAAATTGGCACATATCAGGTAGCGCTGATGGCCAAGATCCATAAAGTGCCATTTTATGTTGCGGCTCCTCTATCTACTTTTGACTTCAAGAGCAATCTGGAAGATGTATCTATTGAGGAACGACATGCTGACGAGGTATTAAAGATAGGAAGAAAGAGGCTTGCGGCAAAAGGGGTGCGAACTTTCAATCCCGCCTTTGATATGACTCCCCCAGAACTAATTACAGGCATAGTCACAGAGAAGGGAATATTAACTCCACCTTTCGAATTCACTTCAAAATTGTTAAATGATAAGCAAGCCACTTAGACGTAATTACTCATTATGTATCTCTCTCCATTACTGACAACAGTTACATTGGAAACGTTTCTAACAATCTCGCACTACTGCGATCAACTACACAAACCTCTGACCACCAGTACTGATTGACTTGTAGTACTAAATTTGCATCACTAAAATTGCATATATCAGACAAGACAAGTATCCTTGTTTGGGACCGTTAGTATTAATGTGACAAAAGTATTTATCGTCTTATGGCTAATGAAATAAAGTCAGATGTCTTCGCAAATTGTAACTGAGGATGAGGTTTATTCTGCCCTCAAAAAGTGTATGGACCCTGAAATTCCTGTTAACGTAGTTGACTTAGGGCTAATATATGATGTCAAGGTAAGACCTGAGAACGATGTCAATATAAAAATGACCATGACAACAAGAGGATGTCCTCTTCATGATACCCTTGTCGGCGATGTCAAGAGATACGTGGGCAAAATAAACGGTGTACGAGGCATTGATATCGAGATTGTTTGGGACCCTCCCTGGGATATAGAAAAGATGGACCCGGTCATAAGAGAGAAGATGGGTTTTGGCAAACCAAAACTGCGGTTCCAAATCGATTATGACAATTATCAGCCGCAAATGAGTGGTCAATTGTTAAAACAAGAAGACGGGTCTTTGGTTCTCAGTAACGAAAAGCAGCAGAACTTCATGGTAAATCAGGCAATAGTTGACTTCTGGAACAGCTGTGATGGGAGTAGAACTATCGACCAGCTCGCTGACCATTTTTCATCGAAGCTTGGAATGCCTAGACAACAAGTTGAACAAGAAGTAGTTCAGCTTGTTCAACAATTGCTTGAGGCTGAGCTTCTCAAACCTTAGCGAAAACAGCATTTCAGGGTGTTTGTATTTGCTAAAGCAATAATTTAACATCATAAAACGATACTGGTGGAAGTTTAATGACTCAGAAGATTCCTCTCTGTCCCTCCAATTCTCATAAGGTCGTAGTGGAATTAGGAATAGGAAATGGTTGCCTTCTAAAGAAACTGGTAGAGATGGATAAAGAAAATAATTGCAATGCTACTACTAAAATTGGATCTCTGTATATAGGAATCGAGCTCGACAGTTCAAAATGTGACAAAGCTAGATCAACCCTTCAAAGCTTTACGAACGTGACGGTGATCCACGGATCTTTCGAAACGATTATGCATGATTATTCTGACGGCTCCATAGATGAGATAATTTCTGTCTTCCCTGACCCTGATTTTATAGATAGGGAAAAGCAACAAAAATGGGAAAAATTTTATAGGGTGGTACAACAAAAATTGTCAAGGCAAGGCAGGCTCCGTCTCGTGACTGAACTAATTGATGAGCTATTGCAGCCTGTCCCCGAAGAGGCATTTAAAGTCTGGGTGAGATGGCTTATTGAGACATTTCAAGACCTAGGATTTTTTCACCTGCAAACAGTTGAAGGATCACCTCTAGGATATGAAAGCGAATGTTTGGAGAGGTTTAAGACCGATCCTGAAAGGATACGTATTGCAACGTTCGACTTTATGAAATCTCAGTGACAATCGAATTTCGTTTCTTGGCAATGAAATTCTGCCTAACTTAAGAAATACAGGACCAGGACTTTTATTTGTGCCTAAGGTTGGCGTGGTCTTGCAAACATTGTCTTGAACAGAGCTCTGCGGTACAATGTGCATCAGGGCAGGGAATAGGGTCTCGGTAATTAAAGAAATCGTTGCAGTATGTGCAAAGTGATTCCAGATCTGGATAATTTCCACCAGTATAAGGCAAGCCGCAATTTCGCTTCTCTTGAAACCACAGAATTTTGACTTGTAATTTCGCTGAGTAAGTTGCCACAATATCATATGCCTCGTAGAAACCAGGAGCGTAAAATTGCCTAAAGAACACGGGTCCACCCAAAAACCGTGTATTGAGATTTTTTTCGAATGCAACCAGCCACTTCTCACATGGCAAAATGTCATCTTCTCTAAAAGCGATATCCTCGTTGACTTTTTCCTTTTTGTGGCACAATTTTCGTGGTCACTAAGTTACGATTTGTCACGTATTGTTGATATATAGATTCTTCTGACACACGACGCAGATTATGCTTGATTTTCTATTGTTTACACTGATGGAGAACCCTCTAAAATAAACTGCTTCTATAATGGTAGACTGAAATGTCAGGAATAAATGTTGAATAAATATATAACTCAACGTCCGTTTAGGAGACATGATAAGTGTTGTTGGATAATAGCGAGGAAAAAGAGTCAGCTAAGAACAAAAAGAAGGTAACAAAGAAAGGGATTTTGATTACAGCCTTACTTGTCACAGCGATCGTGGGCGCTAGTTTTCTTGTATATTTAATTCCTCAATAGTTTGTCATTAAATCAAGATGTGGAATCTGTGGATTTATCTCAGTGAAGGAAGCCCAACCTACTAGTCCAGGACTTCACTTTTCCCTTCACTACGCATACAGCACTACGCTTCAAGAATAATCGTCGAACACACTATTGATATAATTTGTCAATTCATTTCTCAATTCAATAACCTTCGATCTTTTCTCTCCGTCAAGGTTAGTTACCAGAAGGGTATCGAGTCCCTCAACTAGAAATTGGATGTTAGATAGCGTTAGAATAGTAGTAGTAGTAGTAGTAGTAGTAGAATTGTCTTGATCTTTCCTGCGTGTATCCGAGTTGGTGTCCAATGAAATACAATGCGAGGCTAACAATGTTAAAGCTTGTGGTTCGTTCGGTGCACGTCATGATTGTTCAAAAAACTGTGCTTTGGGGGATTTGGTTTTTTAGCTAAAAGGCGGTTTATAATGATTATCTTGTGCTGAGTGAAGGTCTAAGTCAACTGCTAGAAGATGTCAAAGAGTTTCTACCCATCTTATTATAAAGCAAATATTGCTGTAAAAAACGAGATTATATGCCAAGGGAATTCAAATATACCCCTATCTTCTGTTGCAACTGTAGTCATTCAATAGATTATCATGACCCCGATAGAGAGAATTTGGTTTGTTCGTTCCAAGAATGTCTGTGCCAGAATTATCTCGATCAGGACGACTTAATATTATTTGAAGAAATAAAATGATATTGGAGTCTGCGAAGCCTACGCAAAAAGATCATAGAACGTGAGTTACAGAATTTTGTAAGGCTATGAAGTTTGAGTAGGATGATGGACATCTAGGGACATGGCCAAATCCGTATTAGTTCTATGAAAATCAGCAGAAATGTAATTTCACAACCTCTCATTTCAAAAATAATTTCCGGGTTATCTATAGCTTAGACCGGACTGTTTCGTATGCTAATAAAAAAATACAAAGCATCTATGGTGATATTGTGTTACCTCTCGAAAAGTAATCTCAATCCTAACACGTTGATGAATATGGGGACGCCAAGGTCTGGCTGCTCGTTCACAAGAATAACATCTAAAATCTAACAAGAATAAGCACTATTTATTCGGTATAATATTAGCGGCTCTGCATTTTTTCGCTACAAATCAAATCTTACCTTGATTTCAAAATACTTGAAAAGGTAACCAACTGAAATCCCTAAATGATTAGAGCTCCTCTTTTAACAAGTTTGATAGAAACATAATTGCTAGTTAAACTTTTTTGTACATTATATGGAGATACACATAAAACCGGAGATATCAACTGTTTGCCTAATCATGATCGACATTTTACAGGCCATAATCCTAGGCATTGTGCAGGGATTAACTGAATGGTTGCCAGTATCTAGTTCGGGGCACCTGGCTCTCCTGCAACTAGCCATGGGCCTTGAAGTGCCGGTTTTTTTTGACCTAGTTTTACACATTGGTACATTAACAGGAGTCTTTGCAATTTATAAAAAAGACATCATCTCAATAATGTCTTCGATATATGCATTTTTTGGCCTTTACCTATTTTCCAAGAATCGCCGTGTTTCTAAATCCTCATATAACAGAACCGACATCACGTATACTCGCCTAATCATCCTTGGTATGATTCCTACAGCAGCGATAGGA
>JBPCNB010000380.1:0-7143 GCA_051001675.1 Nitrososphaeraceae archaeon
AATGTATATTTTTTGAACTGAGTAGTTAACTATGAATTTCCATGTCTTTTCCAACATCTCGTTAAAGTCAGGTCTTTTATATTCCTCTGCATGTAGTATTTGCACCTGACCATCTACAAACTGAGTAATCACGATACCAAATGAAGAAGGACCATAAGCTGGGTCTATACCCATTGACTTGGGAGACATTGCAACAGGGTTAGTGGGATCATATAACTTGCCTTTCTCTATTGCCGCATCAATATCTTTTGTGTGAAATACGTTTCCTATTCCACCTAAATACTTAAGATTGTATTCGCGCTCGAACGATGGAGATATTTTGGCTTTTTCTATTTCCTCTCTTGTATAGATTTTGTCAAGACCATAAGTGTAATCTAACAAAATGCGTTTGTAAATGCATGTTTCATCTGGTTCTTTTTCTATGCTGTCAATTAGACCATCAGGAGCATATGGAGTTGATACCATAACAATAAAGGGATCTGATTTTGCAATATAACGTTCTGAGACATGTCTGACATCTTCTTGTTCGCTTTTACGAAAGAAGTCTGCTTCATCCAACAAAATGAATTTGGGATTGTCCAGAGCTCTGTAAGCATCCAGGTGATTGGAAGGATAAGCTTCTATACTGCAGTTGTTTAACTCTAGGACTGTTTCTTTGTTTGCAAATGTAACTCCAAGCTTATGTTCAAACAAGCCTTTCATTCTCTTTATGAGTTTGATAGCAATTTCCTGGTTAGGTCCTGTTACAATACACATCTGACTATTTCTATAATCATTATTGCGAAGACAAAGCCAAGCCATAAGTCTCAGCATAAATTCAGTGACTCCTAAGCCTGTAGCTTTCTTAACCCATAGATGCTTCTCTTTGAAGTTGTGTCTAGAAGAGTTGTAAGACTCTGGTATTAGAAGAGAATCGTAGAGTAACTTTTCATAAACAAACAACGGTTTTTCTATTCCGTCTTTTCTTGGTAAACCTATGATGTGATTAAAACAACAATATCCTTTTGTTTTGATATCTTCTTGCTTGTGCTGCTTCTGATTCCAGATCCAGAAAGGTTTATCCTTTAGTTTTTGTAATAGTTGACTTTGCCCTGGATAAGCCCAACAGTTCCGTTCGAATCAATTGCACCAGAACCTGGTATGGGTAAGATCACACTTTGTCTTGAATAATACATTAAGTATGATAGCGAATATTCCTTCAGGTAATAGTGTACTTTTACTGCAAGGAGAAAACGATAGTCAAACTCCAATCGAACAAGGGCTACTTTTACAACAAAGATTAACAGAAGTAAACCATCCTGATCATCTAATTATTACCTATCCAGGGCTTGGGCATCTTTTTTCTCCTACCACTGAATGGGTACTCTCACCTGGTCCGATAGGAGATAATGTATTACGGGATATGTATGAATGGCTTGTGTCTCCTGCAAGAGATGTATATGAGTTTAGTCGCTAGAGAAATTGAGTTCTGAAGAATTGGTTAGAATTCCATTGCTAGGCTGCGCTGGACCAGTACCTTCTTCGCTCATTTGCTATTCGTCTTTGTTCATTTGCTATTCTAGCTTGTGTACCTAGGTTGGTATAGAACTCTATCTCTTCCTTTTGTCGTTCTAAGTATGGTAGATCTTTATTTCTTTCATGTCGAGCTGCATATGTATTCTTATCAATAATATTATTCATATCAGTCAGTAAATCCCGTTTGTCGCTGTCGGTGTTGTCGTTGTCGTTGTCGTTGTCGTTGTCGTTGTCGTTTCTTCTTCTATAGTTTCTTGGTTTTGATTTTGATTATCTATTCTCTCGTCTAGCTTTTGTAATGTGTTTAGTTGTTCTGTTTTCTGGGTAACGTACTTTAGAGCATCTGATACTATTCCTGCGTTAGTTGTCATGTCTAGTATGAACTTGTAGCTGAAATCTGTAAAAAGGAAGAGCAAAGAATAAAACGATTAAGCTTTAGCGGTCATCGTCTTAACAGCATTAAACTGAAAGGAGCTTCTTCTATTAGAAAGGGAAGAGAGAAAGCACCAAAAGCTTTGAGACTAAACGGCTTGTAGCTAACTTGGCGCCACACTTGTCTTCTTCTTCTTCTGGTACTGTTTCGTGGATATGCTTCTGCAGGTTCTCTTGGGCCTGCTGTCGTAAGAACTGGATATATCTGTTAACGGCGGTTAGGTCCACTTAAGTTTGTTAGCTATTTCCCTTTGACTATAACCTTCGCTAGTTAACTCTAGGACTTGGCTTCTTCTCCATTCAAGTTGCTGCTGTTTCACTTCCGAGTTCAAATGTTTCACTATCACACGCTTGTTTTAGAAGGGTGTTTCACTTTATTTATGAATTGATCAATGTCAGCGTTAGGTTATACTAGCGAACTACCTAGCAATCCTCAAGTTTCCTCAACTTTGATGGGGTTTTCATCTAATGATACTATTTTGTACCCATTTTGTGCTCAGATCTCGCGTACGATTTGACACAAATATATTAATAGATAACCTAGGGAAGAGTGGATTAAAGAAGTCATGACAAGCTTAAAAGATCACAAGATTGTTTCAAAGGAAGAATGGGTCGAGGCTCGCAAGGAGCTGCTCAAGAAGGAAAAGGAGTTCACAACTTGGCGCGATCAACTTAACCAGCAACGATGTGATCTGCCGTGGGTAGCCGTTAATAAGGAGTATGTCTTTGAGGGACAGAATGGGAAACAAACGCTGTCAGAACTTTTTGACGGAAGAAGTCAACTATTAGTCTATCATTTTATGTTTGATCCAAGCTGGAAGGCAGGATGTCCAAGTTGTTCCTTTTGGGCAGACAATTTCAATGGAATAATTGTGCACTTGAACCAAAGAGATGTGACTATGATCGCTGTTTCTCGGGCGCCATACAGCAAGCTGGCGGCGTACCAAAAGCGGATGGGCTGGGATTTCAAGTGGGTCTCTTCTTACGATACAGATTTCAATTTCGACTATCACGTGTCTTTCACACAGGGAGAGCTAGCTAAGAAGGAAGCTTTCTACAACTATTCTACACAAGACACACCCGGTCTTCCAGAGCGGGAAGGAGTCAGCGTATTTTTCAAAGACCCTGTAGGTCGCGTGTTTCACACCTATTCAGCTTATGCACGTGGCATCGATATGTTAAATGTGGCATACCACTACCTTGACCTAGTTCCCAAGGGCCGAGATGAGGTTGGTCATGCCTTCCCTCAATTCTGGGTACGCCGCCATGATGAATACGGAGATCCCCGTCATATTAACACTGAGTATTATAATGTGACAAAAAACCTTTAATGATTTTGGAATGAACAACAAAAAAACATGGTGCCTTAGTAGCGCAAGTCGAGGCCTTATAATAGCATATTAGACTTGTATCTCAGCCACCGACGTGGGCTAAGTACATACAGAAGTCCCTACCTATTCATAGTGAGTGCTGATTTCTTAACATCATAACTGAGAAGAGTAGTAATACTCCAATAAAGTTAGCGGTACAATATGTTCAAAATAACAAAATTCAATGCGTGTGTGATTGGAATGTTTGTAGGGATAGGACTCATAAGTATGCTTCCTTTTATGGGCCTGACATGTAGATGGTGTACTACTGGTGGTTAGTAACAAGGAAAAGCAAATCTACGATGGTCCATCGACGTCTTCCATTGAATAACGGTTAGTTACTCTTGCGACTTGACCAACCTGCTTTATTTTATTAACAACTTCTTGATCTCCACTAGCTTCAAACTCCTCTTTGATTGTAACCCTGACTAGCTAACTCTAGCACTTGGCTTCTACTCCATTCGATTTAATCTTCTCTTATTTCTGAGTTTGATTGTCTCACTTTGTCGCTCTCACTGTAAGATAGAGTTGCATCCGCACTAGGTATCCATGTAGTAGGAAGTAGTCAAAAGTTATTTAGTAAGATAACCGTATATTGGTGACAATGTATATAGAGATATTACAGCCCAAAGTTGATCACAGTAAGTTAGCTGAGTTAGGTCATATGATCAAGGGAACCTATGGTCCAACTACAAGAACAAAAGGTGCATCTAGCGTTACTACAGCACAGAGCTGTCCTGAGATAAAAGTAAACTATCAACTATCAAGAGCAACAAAGCTAGCCAAGCTTGGCAAAATGATTAGAGGTTTTTAGCTACTACATAACTGAGGTTAAGTTTAAGGTTGAAGTTGGGTGTAAATAAGTTTCTCCTTGCTAAGACAAACAGAAAGAAAGAGGAGGTATATGTTTTAGTAACGGTAAGAGTTTACTTCAACTACGGCTTGCGGTATTCCCTTCTTTAGGTCATCAAAGCTCATTACCGGATGGAACTCCACATGAGCACCCATTCCACTAAACAGCGGTTCAGCCAAGACGGGTATCTGGTCTGCACTCTCTATATCAACGATAAATGAAGCTATTCTATTGCCATCCGCTTCAAAGAAATATGTTGCTTCAGCCTTGACCTTGTTTATATATTTTTCAAGTTTTCTCAAAAGGTTTGGGTCCTGTACCATTTTGTTTCCGTCTTCCGTAGGAATCTTTGCAAGTATTAAGAATCTCATTCTTCAGGAGAGAGATGTTCATTTGTATTTATGGATATTGCCACATCTATTACCTGTTTGCTAATAGATAGAGGAAAGGACCCACATTATGGGTAGCATATAATGGAAGTCTATACTATTAATGATAGGAACTTAGTTTTCTGTTTTTATCCTTTCTCTGTTTCATAAATCCTATTAAGTGTGGTCTAGCTTCCTGTTCGAATATGATAGACATACTAATACTACAAATCATAGGAATAGCAATGACGCCGATACTCGCAGGTGTTGGGTGGTACATCATCCATAAACATAGGAAGCAAGATAAAAAAGATGAGGAAAGTCCATTTGGGCAAAGTGTTGCTGGTCTACGTTGACCCTTCCAACATTTATTTTAGTAATTATTCGAAGTTAGAAAACCTGATTTGTTGTTTGACTAGATAATGATCTGGATGTTTCACTTCCGTTAATCTTTGCTGCAAGAGTAGTGCCTGCTGTACTGGAGTTTGTGTGTCATTTTCTCCATTCAATATTAGGATGCCTGTACTTGGTGGCACTTTGGCAATAACTCTAAGGTTTAGCTCAAATGCTAAAAATGATCTCTCATAAGCGCTACAACCTTCTAGATTAGTACACTTATTCTCTGACAATTCTGACTTTGATGCCGCGAAAAAGGATTTTTCATTTTGCTCCAAAGCGGGTTTTAGTTCTCTTTCTAGACTTATGAAAGTGTCATTGTTGCGGTTGTATTCTGGATTCAAGAGTACAGTACCATTTGGGAGATTCCGCGTTAGAATCACACTGATATTTCCTCCACGTCTCCATACTATTGCTAATAACAATAGTCTTTGCAGTTACTGTCTATTCGTCCCCTGATAGTACAGCTACCAAAAAAGTTTCTCTATCATGTCATGATAGAATTCTAGGCTATGCACGAATAGGAGCTTACGCAGACGCAACAACGGTTAAAACAGCCATGGCTCCCTGTAGCGGAACTTCGGGAATATGAGTGGGATCCTCTTGTAGCATTCCTACTTTCTTTTGTTTTGGCATTCTCGATTTTTTATCACCCTTAATCGCTAATCAGCTAAAAGTGAGCCATGGCCGATTCGAGGCCTTTCTGCTACTCAGTGTTCTTGGCAGTCCCTATATAATAACAAAAATGTTGTATTTTAGCAATATAAGTAGGCCTCCCTGCAGCTAGCTAGAACTTGAATAGATGAGTAACCTCCAAATATTAAATCAACAATACCGAGAAGGAGGAAAACAGAATGAATGATGACAACACAGAGCAAGAACGAATGATAAGCTGTTCGATATGTGAAATACAATTTCTCGAACCCAAGGAAAAAGATTTGGCGATTTTCAAATGGTCGACAGATGACCATTCAACAGTAGCATACAGCTTTTGCAAGCCATGTGCCGAAATGGTTGGTGATATCATAGAAGCAATTGCAAATCGAAGAGAACAGAAGGACAATGAGGAGTAGGTGAGCCGAGTCTAGGAATTGCCTACGGCTATCTTGACATTCATGGTGGTTTGGCCTTGATAGGTAACAACAAAAAATTGTATTTAGCGATATTGGAGTGGTAGTTGGAAATATCTTGTAAATGATGCTTCTCAGTGTATACGTGAACCGCAGGGTGCTTCGAAATTCTTATATCGTTGTCGGCATAGTCTGAGCTTGTAAAATGACAAACTATTGTTTTGCACAATCCTTTCTTCCAGGTGGAATCGAGCTTGCAAAGAAGTTTGCACAGGAGAATAGTGGTTCTAACAAGGAACATGACGAATTCTATAGAAGTGCTGGTATCAGTCGTGAACAGGTTTGGATTCAACGTAGTCCTCAAGGTAGCGGTACCCCTGACATTGAAATAGTTAGTATAGGGACAGATGATCTTGCTCAGAATTTCAAAGAATTTGCTACTTCGAACCATTCCTGGGCCGTAAAATTTCGTGAGTTTGCAAAGAAAGCATATGGCATTGACTTTACAGGACCTTAACCACCCGTCAATGAGAATATAGTTGATTGGCAGCAGCCATAAATATCTATTAAATACAAGAGCCGCAGGCGGCCCATTAGGGTCAACCTGCAGTCCGTGTTATGAAAGGTGGTTTCCCGATATCAAGAAAAATGGCAAGTATATATGAAATCCTCATAGGTAATTGAAACTTTCTTCTTTCGAATCTGTCAAAAGCATTATTTCAAACAATGGAAGTGTCGTTTATCCTGGCAAACAATTCTTTAAGTGGTATACTGGCAATCCACTTAGCAGCTTCTATATGATAGAGAGATAGATTCTCTACATAATTGTTAAAGGGGTTGTAGGGATTCTATACAATATCCTAGTATGGGTATCCTATCCCGAATATTATTGATAATCTTAATAATTGTATTTTTCCTTGTCATTCTGGGTCTAGGCTGGAACACATTTTTCGAAGGGCTTAAGAAAGGCGCCGATAAGATAGGAATAACGTCGATGATAGAAAACGCAACTGGCGAGGCTACAAATGAGCAGGTGTATGATATGACCTTGCCAGTTGTACAAAAGATGATTGAGTCGTTTGAAATAACAATTTAGCGACAAGCATTAGGATCTGAATCGCCAATAAGTAATATAGTAT
>JBPCNB010000381.1:0-3169 GCA_051001675.1 Nitrososphaeraceae archaeon
CCACTTCCTAATGCCACTCCCGCAGTCAACAATATGGCTGTGAAAGTAGCTATTATACCTAATGAGTTTGTATAAACCATAGTGATCACTCCTTAAAGCCTACAATGTATATTAGTATTAGCAGCTAGACAATCAATCAATAAGACAAATCTTTGCTATCTATTTGGTTTCTGATAGTCGTCTTCGACCCCATTGTAACTATTGGTCTTATTTGGAAGACATCTTCATTTTTCTACTAAAGATTTTATCTGGACCTATAAGCTATAAGGATATACTGAAACCACTCCTGAAGGTTATAAGTGATATTGTCTATTTGATATTCAAGGTCTCAAAATGACGGCTGAAAAATTCGGTCCAACCATTATTACCTTTCTTGGATTACTTATCTTTCTCACGAGCGTCTGTACAAATTGTGATACGTATGCACAAACGGAAGGTTATCAGTCTGGAATATCATCTCCTTGGACCAGTGGAGCTCCGCTTCCTACTCCAAGATCGGAAATTGCTGGTGCTGCTTTAAATGGAAAGATCTACATTATTGGAGGGTTTGATGAAACTGGTAAAAGTACTACGACAGTAGAAGTATATGATCCTATTGCAGATAAATGGACAGAAGCAGCTCCTTTGCCACAACCAATAGATCATGCTGCAGCAGCGTCTTATGATGGTAAGTTGTATGTGGTCGGAGGAGGATATTTAAACAGAGATGTCATATCAAATAAATTATTCATTTATGATCCTACTGATAACAAATGGGGAGAAGGAGCAGATTTACCAACTGCTCAAGGAGCTCTAACTGCCAATTTCATCAATGGAACTTTATATGCAATAGGAGGAGTTGATGTTTCAGGAACGTCTAATACCAATCTGGCTTATGACCCAAGGACTAATAGGTGGACAGAAAGAGCACCGATGCCAACAGCAAGGGAACATCTAACCTCTGCTGTAGTAGGTGGAAAATTATATGTTGTTGGAGGAAGAACTGCAGGTATGTCGGCTAATGTAGATACCAATGAAGTTTATGATCCAATCAGAGATGTATGGGCTGAGCTTTCACCTATGCCTTCAAAAAGAGGTGGGTTGACTTCTGCAGCTGTTAATGATACAATCTATGTGTTTGGAGGTGAAGAACCAAGTGGTACTTTTAACAATAATGAAAAATACAATCCAAAGACTAACACCTGGACATCTCCACAGCCGATGCCAACATCTCGACATGGATTAGCAGCAGCGGCAGTTGATGACAAGATATATGTGATTGGTGGAGGACCAGAGCCTGGAGGATCGCAGACTAACTTAAACGAGATATTTCAGTATGCTATCGCTACAGGGAATATAAAAAACTAGTTTAGCAGTGAATGTATCTGACAAATGACTTTATTATATGATACATAGAACCTTCCTAATCCAGATATAATAATATTATAGAGACCAAGTACAATGCGTCAGAAAACTATCGCATTTGAGAATAAAATACTACTTTGGTTCATACAGATAAAGTCATTTGCACATCATCAACACTGGACATGAATTTCCTTATTTTCAAAAAGTATTTTTGATATTTCTTCTCATTTATCCTTTGTCTTCCCCCACCCCTTACTACAAAGGCCGGATGCCAGAGGGGTAGAACATAATACTTACTTAATTTCTTTATTTTACCAAAATCTTTTCCCTTAAACTCTTTGCCTAATATGCTTTTTGAAGCATGCATGCCGAGAGTGACGATGATACGAGAGGATTTATTATCTCAATTTCTTCGGACAGATAGTCGCCACAGTTTTGAATCTCCTTCTTCGTAGGAGTTCTGTTGGTGCTATTCTTTTTTCTAGGATTGCATCTTACTATATTCGTAATATAGGCGCCTCTTAAATCTGGATATTCACATTTAGGATCAGCTTTGTTCATTCCTATTCTATTCAGCATTTTTTGCAATAATACTCCACTTCTGTCTCGAGTAAAAGGTACTCCCGTTATGTCTGCGCCTAGTTCTCCTAGTGCTTCTCCTATGTACAGTACATCCGCATGAATATCACCATAACCAGGTACTACTCTACTTCTCGATCTGACTAGCTCTTTACACAGGTTACAGGATTTAATTAAATTTGTTAAGGTGGAAACTCTAAGGCCTTTATCATGTTCCAGATTAGTTAGAGCCAATAATCCGACCTAACGAGTCAATCTAATAAAGTCATAGTTAAGGTTTCCGTTAAATATATGCAGAATGTCTCAAACTTGTACTTGCATTAAACTTTGCTTTTGCATTAAATCATCTCTGTTCTGATATCCTTTTCCATTTCATGTTTCAGTTCTTGCAGCCACTATACAATATCACTTATTGGCGATCCGAAGGAGGATTTTCGCTAGCTCGTTCGGATGTGTAATCATAACATCATGACCCGATGCCATCGTATGCACATTCCATTCGAGTTTACGGGCCCTTGCTGCAAAGGGCTCCATCCATGATGAAAGGGGTCCGAGGGTGCAGTGAATGTAAGTTCGGAGAATAGAAGCGCTATGTGGAGTACCAGAAGTGGGTGGATCCTCGTAAGTGCTATATGGATGTGAGGTCAACCTTTCTTGAACCCATTCTGATGTTTTGGCGTCAGTTATTCCAAGCATAGATGGTGATATAGGCGGACGGAACTTGATGCCTGAAGCAACATCGGCGAAATACTTTTCCTTCTGATCGCGTGGCCAGAGGGCAATCTCATTTTCCCCTTCAAAAGGTAGGTAGGCATCAAGGTAAACTATTTGAGCCAATCTCTGCGACTGCTTGGCTGCAACTCCTGTGATCACCATTTCTCCGTAACTGTGACCCACAAGCACCACTTCTGAGAGGTCCTCATAAAATATCATGTTTGTTACGTCCTTAACATGAGTGTCTAGCGAGATTCGATCAAGCACATGCAATAGATTAGAACTGGCGCCCAGTCCAGTCAGTGTAGGCGTGTAGACATCATGTCCTGCAGCTCCCAGCAGGGGCACTATGAAACGCCAGCACCAGCCACCGTGTCCGGTGCCGTGCACTAGTACGAAGGCTGCCATCCTGCCGATTAAGCGCCCCGAAATATTTCAATCTTGGGGTAGGGCTGCATAAGGCTCTTGGATAACCTGAGGAATTTGGCGAGCTAGCAATAACGCCGTGATGCATTATCCAACATATTACAAC
>JBPCNB010000382.1:0-3200 GCA_051001675.1 Nitrososphaeraceae archaeon
ATTATACAGGCTGAACAGATGACAGTGGATTATCCAAGAACAAGTGCTGGTTTTCAATGTTTTGTATGTGGAACAAGATTTGGTTCGAATGAAGAGAGAATAGAGCATCTAGAAAAAGGACCTCATGGGAGCATGTATGATACCGGTTCGCCTCAAGAAACAGAGGATGCTAGACGATGTCGAAGCGTAATATAGTTGCCTTCAGATAACGATAGTCATGAGAGAGGACGGCAGGAAGCCGCTCCCCAAGCATGCCGATAACAAAGTCTGGAAATCTATGTTATTTGCCGATCCACATCCAATAATTATAGTTCCGGACACGATATTAGTAATATGATCTATCATTAGTTTAGTTTATGAGTAATTATGAATAAGCGAAAAGAGAAATATAATACGTACTATGCAATTAAGTATCTAAAGCAATGCAGAGCCACCGATAGAGGTGCTATGATTAGTGAATACAGGAAAACAACAACATAAACATCGACAAACCATCATCAACTTGTATAATTCTGGGATTTTACCAGATATAATCGCCACGCAACTAGATATTACAACAGATGAAGTGCATAAAGCCATAACGGAAGAAGCCAGTGAAAAAGAAAGAAAACATAAAGCTGCCACCCGAGCTTCAAATGCTTCCTCGGTAGGTATGTTCTATCTTGATGCAGTTATTAGTGTGGATCTGGCCATCAAACATGCCCAGCATAGTATGTGGAAGGCTCTCAAAGGAGCAATACCAGAATTCAATATCTCGATGGTGGAAGAAGCACAAAATGTTCTTGAAAAGTATGCAAAATCCAAAGTTACGTTTGTAATCTTACACATTGATATTGTAGGCTCGACTGCGATGTCAATGACTCTACCCGTCGAGAGGCTTGCAACTATAATTCAGACGTTCACACAAGAAATGTCGCTTATTATAGCAGCCTATGGAGGCTATGTGTTGAAGTATGTTGGAGATTCAGTTTTGGCATTTTTCCCTGTAAATTTGGAAGATAGGTATTTGCCTTGTGCTAATGCTACAAACTGTGCACGCTCTATGATTAAAATCATGCGTGCGGGCTTGAACCCAATTTTAAACGAATATGATTATCCAGAGATGGGAGTACGTGTAGGCATTGATATGGGCGATAATGTAGTAGTGCAGTATAGATGGGGTACTCGTTTATCAGCTGTTCAGGATAAACAGGAAGTAAAAAAATCTCATTTCGATATTTTGGGTTATACTATCAGCATTGCAGCAAAAATGACCACATTTGCAAGAGATAATCAAATTGTCATTGGTCAGTTTGTATATGATATGCTGGATGACTCACAGAAATCTACTTTTAAAGTTCTGCCAATTGGGTCTAAAGTTTGGAATTATGTCAGTAACAAAACGGGAGAAATTTATGGCCTGTATGGTAGTACTATGAAGAAGTAAAGAGTAGAGGGACATGATCTTTAGACAAGCCAAAAAAACAAGAGCATTATCTCTTCATTTTCTTAATTATACCATTCGGAGCTTTACATCTTCTGAGTATAGTTTTGATTCCTATAACAGCTATGACTGTTAACGCTGAATGAATTAAGAAAAACGTGATGGGTTCACTAATTATTAGAAATTGCCAATTATTTACCTTTTTATTTTTGGAATTATTTCAATTATTCTGTGGGATGTAAACAACTTTGACTATTGCAACTCAATATGCATACAATAATGCAACACAAACAACATGATAATATATTGGTGCCTTGGAATTCCTTTTATAATCCTCTGTTGGATCAGAAGGATGAACAGAAATGATTGATTCAATAGGTGGAATGGTAGTAATAGTTTCAGCAAAAAGCTATAGAATTTTATAAACAGAAACTTGGATTTGAGCTTAAATCAGACATTCCGTTCGGAGGTAGCAGCACTGAGGGTTTACGATGGGTTGAAGTTGCACCAAAGGCATCCCAGTCAAGTATTAGTCTTATGGTGCCGAATCCGCTGATGATGTCAGACGGAGGAGAGATTGAAGCTGTCGAGAAAAGTATTGGAGCAGAAACTGGAATATGGTTTTATTCAAATAATATACAATCAACATATGAAGAACTCAAAGGTAAAGGAGATGATATTACTGCACCTGGAGATCAAGAATGGGGGGGTATTATGTCCAAGGTGAAAGATCAAGAGTATAATCACCCCGTTGCCGCGACCGTCTATAAGGCGAGATTAAGCTATCGGATTTTTTGAATAATTATACCAGGTCAAATATCTTCGTTCTCTAGATAATTGTTATCCTGGTTTGTTTCTTATGTTCCTTCAATCATAGTGGTAGTAAGAATTTATCTTAAATTTTTGTTCTGTATTGTTATGCCGCTAAATGAAAAATGGGCAAGAGTCTACATTATAGTCATCTTATAAATCAGGCTAGTTCGCACTAGATTTATTCTTTAATTCAAAACAATATTTAAAAATATGAATATTGGACCTTATGATATTATCTGGGTCTAGATAATCGTTTAGAATTAATTATAATTAATGTCAAGTTAATATGGATAACAATGACTTCATCTGCTAATATGTCGACATTCTCCCCATCATATTCCTCTTCTCCATGGCAGGAGATGGACGAATGGGGTCCTGAAAAGGTTTTGCAAGTATATGATCCTGATACAGGGATGAAAGGAGTATTGGTAGTTGATAATACTGCCACAGGACCTGGAAAAGGAGGAATAAGATTTGCTGAAATGGTGACGCCGCTCGAAGTTTTCAGACTTGCTCGTACTATGACATGGAAGTGTGCTGCCGCTGGTCTTCCATTTGGTGGTGCGAAAGGAGGCATAATTGCTGATCCCAATAAGGTAGATAGAGTAGCTTGGATGAAGTCTTTTGCAAAGATGATTAGACCTTATTGTCCATCGCAATATATCGCCGCTACAGATGTTGGAACTACTGAACTAGATATGGCAGTATTTGCCCATGAGATAGGTGATATGCGAGCTTGTACTGGGAAGCCAGCAGAAGTAGGTGGGATACCTCACGAATTAGGGACCACTGGCTTTGGAGTAAGTGTTGCTTTCAAAGTATCTCTTGAACTTTTGAAAAGTTCAAAATCTATTGTTAATAATGATACTATTTCTCCTAATAAAAACAAATACGAAAAAAAGATAAGTGTTACGATTCAAGGATTTGGAAATGTTGGGTCATTTACAGCCAAATTCTTAGACGA
>JBPCNB010000383.1:0-1688 GCA_051001675.1 Nitrososphaeraceae archaeon
TTAGTCTTGACAGCCGTTATGGCAGCTATTCTTTGGATTGTCTTTAATGTATTTGAGCAATTACTCTTTTTCTGGCCTGTATGGGTCTTTTACTTACCAGATGATGCAATCATAGCATTTGTGTTGACAAACATAAGCTCGGTATTACTTGGGATCTTAGTTAGCCTAAATGTTTATGTCGTAAAGCATTCAAAGCTTAGAATAGGCAAGTCATCATTATTCTCGGGAACTGGATTGAGCATATTATCAAGTACGTGTGTTAGCTGTTCTTCCATTGGTTTTCTTCTCATATCTACTTTCGGAGGATTTGGAATTTTGGTATCGAATTTTCTGTCAATTTATCAGACCCCCATGCGTCTAATATCAATAGGTATTCTATTATTTGCATTGTACTCTGTACATAAAAGAATAGCAGAGGGTTGTGCGGTTAATTATAACAATAGAACCTTCAACAAGGAATAACAGGATAATTAATGTAATCCAATTTGTGGGATTTGCTGAACTAAGTAACCCTTAGTTAAGTTAAGTAGGATTTTCGATTATTGTAGTTAAAGATCCCCTTCGGCTGACACCTATTAACTTGAAAATTACCCAAAAAATTTAAAAAAAATTTAGTCTGTCGGATTCCTCGCGTTGGTCCTACACTTGCCGGCAGGACAGACGACTGATGCCTCACTATGTCCACAATTGGGTTGAGTTTGTACCCACAGCTGGGACATTCTGAGGGTAAGCCTTGTTCTGGAACGCTAAACAAAACCAAGGTTAAAGTAATAGACGCTTTGACCTAAAAGACTCTCTCATTTTTTTGGGTTTTACTATAAGATCAGGCGTTTTTCTCCACTCTTCCAACTTCTCAAGGCATGAAGTTTCCTTTGTCTTTTTCAAATCTCCAACATGCTAATATATCGTTCTGTCTAGGCACAGATCAATGGAATTTGATTTTTCACTTGCCGATGAAAAAAACGATACACGAAATATTGAGCCATGGTTCCTCAATGCAGTTAAAAAGGTATCAAATAACAATACCTCTACAAAAGTATTGAAAATAGATGCATTTGTAAGGGCTCGTCTAGGGGCGTACAAGAGCAATCCAAAGGAGTATGAGAATTATAAGGGAAGAAAAGGCAGCGATGTATATTGGAAAATGATGGAAAATGTAGTGGATTCATTGGAAGATAGGAATTTTATAACTAGACATTTTCATCCAGCTTATGTTCTGATAACTCGACAAGGCATTGACATTTGTAACCAAGAAGGTAGATGGCATGCAAAGTATTATTCTGTAAGTGAGGAAGCGATATAAGATAAATCAATACCATTGAATATCTCAGCTTATTACTTGCTTTACAATAAGCCAACAACAAGCATCTGTCACCGCGTCAGCAAGTCGTGATGAAAACGATCTGATTGTGTTAGCATTCAATAGCAGCGTTCTCTTGTCATGCTCAGGATTATACGGCACGACGGGTGAACACGACTGTATTTTGCATTTAGTTTCTTCAACCATTCCATTATAGCTATACTTGTAACTTGGCTGCAAGAAAATAAGCGCCTATTATCAGCTGAATCTGCCTTAAAATAACATCGTGAAATTTATCTGGTCATGATGTGTATTTTCTTTCAGAAGTTTATTTAACAGTTAAATTAAATTTTATAGGGTTAAACGTTGTTCATTTATAATACTATTC
>JBPCNB010000384.1:0-2276 GCA_051001675.1 Nitrososphaeraceae archaeon
GTTTTGGACATAGAGAGGGGGTTATCGCACTACTCCTGTAGAGGCGCATAATGAATCTAATAGTTGTCCGCTAGTACCTCTTTCGAATGCGGATATTGAATGTAACCTGAATTACCTGCAAGACAAAAAGAGGAGAATATGAAATTCGAACACAAAGAAGAAAAAAGACCTATATTATGATTTTGTTTCAGAAAATATTCTAATTTTTGAGTAAGGATGACGATAATAACATAGCAAACAGGGAAAAGAGAATTATCAGTAATGTAATAGCAATGGTTGCAGGCGTAAATGAAATGCAGCTATGACATTGTCAAGTCCTGGACTATCCTACGGCTTAATAACAATCTAGATTTCTCAACTGCACTTAGGATCAATATTTTCTTATTGTTTACATCCAGTGCAATAAAATGCGATGCAGCAGAGAACTCAGAACACGGGATACTTAACAGCAGATAAATACTGTGCTAACCTGTTACATAATAGTTTGGAGAAGGTAGAAGAGTCGGTTATTGCAAAGTCAACAGGAGAACAGGAAGAGGAAGATGTTGCTCCTCAAGACGCAGCATTATTTCATCACTTAGATACAGGAAAGAAAATATCGAAAGAAGAGGCTAATTATAAAAAACAAGATAAGTTATCGCAAGACGGTCAATGTTGTGTAAAATGCAAGTTCAATATGCCAGATGAAAAGAAATGTCATATAGTAGAAGGCGAAATCGATAATGAGCACGGTATTTCAAGATTCTTTTCACCTAAGGGTGAAGGAATGTTACCCGGTGATATGGTATGGGATTTTATTAAGAAAACTGGAAAAAAGCTGGAATACGAGGAAGGATATGTAATACCAAAGGGTGCAGAAGGATTTCAATGCAAAGACTGCAAATATTTCATGTATTCTGGCAGCTGTCTTTTAATTAACGGCAATTTTACACCAGAGATGAGCTGTGCATTTGTTGTTAAAATAGGTAATGGAACCGAAGTCTAGATTGACAGACTCGCAGTAAAGCAGGTTATTTCAGTAGTGTAGATGTTGATGTGTTTGATACAATGTAGATAAGGATTAGATTGTACCTATACATTAGAAAAAAAAACCAAGAGTAGAACAAAATGGTATGCTAACAGGGATGCCTACAGACGCCCAGTTTAGTAAATGTGGTGGACAATTAGCACGGAAAGCAGTTTGATAATATTAATCAGTCAAAATACACGTCACAGGATTGCAATCAAGACTTTGTTATTCGCAATATCACACTTCTAGTATCTTTATTGAACTTAAGAATCAACTTAGAACCCATAATATACATTATACTTCGGATTTGGGATATGAAAGCCTTAAGTCCATTGTTCCACATGATTCATACATGAATAAAATAACATTCTTAGCAGTTGCGGTAGCATCAGCCTTTGTACTCATTGTATCTGCTATAGATACATCCTTCGAGCCAGCAAACGCTCAGACAAATACTACTACAAATGCAAGTACCAGCGGTTCAGCTGTAAATACAACAGCAGGCAATACTACCGATGTTGGAACTGCAACTGAATTGGAAAAACTTACAGGATCTAATGCTGACGTTATAGGAAATAATACTGAAACGGCCAGTGAATCTACAGGGCTAGCAGGATTAGAAAAAGAACAGACCTCTGACACAGGCGGGAATATGACTGAGGGAGATAAAGGTACTTTTGAGAAGAAGCAAGGCGAAGATGTGCAGCAACCAAAATAGTATGGTGTAAGTAACAGGATAGGAAACTTGGATTCTAAAAAAGGAACCAGGGTTAATTCCCTTTCCCTTACATATTTTAAAATATTTATCTCTAGTATCTACTACATTGTAGAAAGTGAGTAATATTACTGGCAGCCTTCTGATCCCTCTGAGAGAAAAGTTCAAAGATCCTTCTCAGCATTGAAGAAAATTAAAGTATATAGCCCTGTTATATAATGGCAGTATAAGAGTGACTACAATCGTGAGCAAACAGGTCCGAAAGATTAACGACCAAGAAGATAACGAAAAAGTGGATTTAAGGACATACTGGATGATGCAGAGAAAACTAAGAAAGAAACATTAGAATCGGTGCCATAGATACCTAACGAACAAGTCCCAGCTAAGGACGAGACATCAAAGGAATCACTATATGATAACAATGATAAAAACAAGTCTAACGGAAGATCAAATAAACTTCGAGATTATCTCTTACAGTGCTATATAAGCAACAATAACATAAGCCTGGCATAAACGGGATTTAATGCCATGAGAAACCATAAGTAGTTTGAC
>JBPCNB010000385.1:0-8665 GCA_051001675.1 Nitrososphaeraceae archaeon
GTATTGCTCTAACCATTGAGGTTCATACATTATTGTGGTATAAGAGCAGTTATGACAAATACTTTTGATATAAAATAAAGCTATGAGTCTTCGTCTTATGGGATAAAGAACCTGAAGATACTGAATGATCTGTACTTGGAAATACTTGTTGCATCTATGTGAAAGCCAACCTTTATTTATCCTTATCCAGTAAGGCAGAGTCGTATCTATCTTCCATATCTTTGGAGTTGCAACTAGAGGACGTAAATGATGAACCCTTCCTTCCGGATCAACTAATATTTCTTCTCCATGGTAACGTCTATCTCCATGCCACATATTCTTGCAGACGATTGATAATAACCATGATAAAGACATAAGGATTAAAAGACAGGTACAGGAAAAAGCATAGTATCCTCTGTTGTTGGGGCAATGTTCCGATAGTTTCGCCTTTCTAATGCTAATGCTAATGCTGTTTCATAGCTTCATCCATTCGCTTGGCAATTTCTTCTTTTGACAAATCTTCTTTGTGTGTCGCAATCTATCAGTGGTTGCCAAACTGGTCTTTCACCTCTGCATCTCTGTCGCCATAGAACTGATCAGCTAAAATAGTGTCAGTTTCAGGTTATGGCAGCCTCAGTCGAATCAGAAGCTTCTTTGTGGTTATTTAGTCCAGTAGTCAGGTTGGTTTTGTAGAAAGAGACTAATTACTTCTCGCTAACTGCAAGGGCCCAAAGAGGTTGTAAATAATATTCTTTTGGCCATGGAATATCTAGTGCCCTCCATGAAATACCTGAATCAACAGAGAAGAATAAACCACGGTTGTTAGCAGCATAGAATTCTCCCTTAGCTTTTGGATTTGCAGCAAGTAGAGTTATTGTTGTTCCACTTGGCTCAGGAAGACCATTTGAAATAGCATTCCATTTCTTGCCATTCTCATCTTTTCTATATACATACGACTCTGCATCTTCGATCGAGTAGGCATTCCCTGGGCCCACAGACGATGATACAATCACGATATGAGGATCACCCGGATCAACAGCAAGTCCATAAAGGTACTGATGCCTCAAACCTTCCATTGGTCTGCTCCACGAATCTCCGTAATCAAAACTTTCAAAATATCCGTCACCAGCAGAAGAATAGAGACGCTTAGGGGCCTTTGGATGTGTGGCTAAATTATGAGTATCATATGGTCCTTGCTCAACCCGGTCTATCCAAGTTTTACCTCCATCGTGACTTTGTACAAGAGCGCCTGCTTCTATGGCGACAAAAACATAGTCAACATTATTTGCATCTGGTTCAATCGAGCGTACATGATGAGTCCAAGGTCTCGGAGGAAAGCTCCATAATGTCGATGAGGGTAAATTGTTTAGTGCCTCCATTTTTTCCCAAGATTCGCCTCCATCATTTGAAATATAAAGTGCGCTTGGCTCAGTCCCGGCATATACTTTGTTGAACTTATTCCCATAAGCCAGATGACTCACTGCTACAGACATCACGTGAGGACTGGAGATTATTTCTTTTCCAATAATATTCCAAGTCTGGCCGCCATCATCGGTTTTCCATAGGCCATCACCAAATGTCCCACAATATGCACGGTCTGAATTTTGAGGATCGAACGCTATTCTTTGTGGATGGGTTCCTTTCAAAGACTCGTGGATCTTATATCCATTTGAAGACTCTAATACAAGAATTGAATTCTGATTTCCTACCATTATGGTAATCATTATCATACTTAAACCAAAACATGGCGTATATATACAAACACAATGCAATAGGAACTGACATAGCAATCATGAAAAAATAAGATCTCTCGCATTCGTTAAGCCTTCAAAAAATGGATGAGAGTTTGGCTGCTAGCCAGGATATCCTCCTCCCATCATCCCACCTGGAGGTCCCATTCCCATTCTATCATGTTTCATCATTTTACCAGGTCCTCCCATCATCATACCTGGACCCATCATCATATCTCGTCCTCCCATCTCATGCATCATCATATGTTCTTCTTTTGAGAGCTGTTTGCTGAATAATACTTCTCCATTTCCTGGGTCTACCACTACCTTACTGAAATTCATACTTGGATCTATTACCATTATGTTGTAAACCAGATATCCATTGTTCTCTCCAAGCTCAGCTGATGCAGCGTGCGAACCATTACCTACAGAAGTTTCTGCAGTAGTAGCAGCATCGCTTAGGCTAACGTTTATGTTTGACCCAATAGCATTGCTTATTACACTCATCAAGTTTATCGAGCTTGTGATATTATTACCGCCCATCATCATGCCAGTATTGTTGCCACCCGTCATGTGAGCATCAGCATTATGTTTTGTCATAGTGTTTGACGCTCCACTTCCTAATACGATCCCCACAGCTAACAGTAGTGCGGTGAAAGTAGCTGTCGTAGTAGCTAACGATTTTCTATTCATGGTCAAACAGTACGCTAAATAGTTAATAAGCTACTAAGGGAAAAAAAGTATAGTTAGACTAGTTCCTTAAAAAAGGGAATTTAGCGAATCAAGACTATCAAAACTCTTATCACACATTTCGCAACGGGGCAGAATTGCGATTTCCTCTAACAGTAGTTGATACTACTAACAATACCGAAGTAGGAGAGGAAAGTGCTGACGATATGAAAACCTTCTACTTCTGGCCTATGCTGCTTGTTGGCTAGATCTAAAGTATAGCAAATATCTACACCTTAATCTCCAAACTATATCCGATTGTTAGTTTGTTAATGGCTATAGTAATTTGTATCACATAGTTATAGTAATTCCAATAACATGGAAAAATAATAATAATAATATATGCATCTCCCAAGTAAGTAAATGTTGCTTGACTACTCCAAATAGTGGACAATGACATAGTTGGTTGATCTAGCGGTATGAGAGGGAATTACATAATGACAAATCCTGGGTGAAGGCAGATAGGCAATATTCGAGTGTGTTCTAGTTATTATACTTACTTTAGACTTAGCAGGGTTTTAGAGGAATAATGAGTCCCTTTAGGACTAGCTACATTCTTAATAAATTCCTCTGCAGGAATGATAAACCCATCATCAATATACTCATTAAAATGAGTGGTACACATGATCAACTCTAGCTCTTCTTCATCCCACCTTAACTTGCAATCACAAGGGAGCATTATATTTTTCATCTTTTAGACAGCTCCTCAAACTCTAATTCGTAAAAAATATCAGTTACTAATTCTCGCCTATCTTTTGGTAATCTAAAATTCTTATCCAAGACCAATAACCGAGTCCACTGATAATGCGCCAGCGCCAAGAACGATCAATATTATTGAGAGAATGAGATAGGTTATGTCAATTTCGTACGAAGCCCTGCCAGTAGCAATGTACGCCGCATTCATCCTTGTTTTCTTCATAACAACATTCGCGATCATGAAAATAGCAAAAAATAGTCCAATTATCGGAACAAGTAGGCCTATTATTAGGAACAATCCACCAAAGAACTCCAACACGGTTGCAGTGTAAGTAGCTCCGACGGGAATGCCAAGCTGCTTCGTCTCCTCAGCTGTCTGTTTCATGTTTCTCAGTTTCGGATATCCGTGAATCATCATGTTTGCTCCCATCCAGATCCTAGTGACTAGTGCTAGGTATGGAACAAATACAAGAAAGTTTTCGGACATTGTGACTACTCAGTTTCCATTTTATGTTCCGTTTTCATTTTTATCTCTATTCTTATTCTTCTTTTTCTTGTGAGCTTTATGAATGGGTTATCTTATCCATCGATCCATTCTGATAGTCTGCTATAGCCTCCATGATTTCTTCTCTCCTGTTCATAACAAATGGACTATAGCGTGCAATAGGCTCATTCAATGGGTTGCCTGCTATAAATAACACATCAAGAGCCGAGCTTGTGTCAATAACTGCTCTTATTTCGACTTCTTCACCATCTTTACCAAATGTGATTATTTGTCCTCTTCGCGCTACTTGTTTTTCAGATCCAAATTACCCCTGACCCCCACTTACATATACAAATGCGTTATACTCTTTTGGAACTGGCGGTGTTACACTTGCTCCTGGTTGTAGCGTGAAATGTACATACGTGATTGGAGTTCTTGTTTCGATTACCGCCTTAATACCTAGTGCCTCGCCTGCTATGATCTTGGCTATAACAAGCCCGTCAGCAGTTTGGCTTACTGGAATATTCGGAGACGGAATATCCAGGTATCGGGGGTTAATCATCTTATCATTCCTCGATAAATTCACCCAAAGCTGAAATCCATGTAATCGACCTCCTTTTTGTGCAAATTCCATTTCAGGTATCTCTGAGTGTACTACACCAGCTCCTGCTGTCATCCATTGGACATCCCCGGGACCTATCTTCCCTGTATTCCCTCTTGAGTCTTTATGTTCGAATTGACCCTCAAGAATATAGGTAACAGTTTCAAAACCGCGATGAGGATGTCTGGTGCACCCTTTGCCTCTCTTGGAGCTAGGTCTTTGGGACCAATCTCATCTAAGAGAAGAAATGGATCCAAGTCTGAAAGAAGATTAGTTGGAAATGCTCTATTTACGACAAAACCTTCTCCTTCAGTTGTTTGAACACTATTCGCAACCCTTGAAATCGAACGGCTCTTACTAGATGATAAATAATTCTGTGACATTGCATAATAATAGCAATAAATCTATTTAAGTATGGTAGTATTATCCTACTTAGTCGGTTTTCGATACATAACTAAGTAGCCTACAACTAACCATGAAAGTTACTATAACCCAAATAGAAAGTGTTGTGACGATATCTGGTAATGCTGGTCATGTCATTATACCAAAAGCTTGGATAGGAAAAGGGGCTATCGTCAAGCTTAAGGATAAGGGTCATCCTGATTCTAAGAATAGAAAATGTTAAGCTCATTATTACAAAGGTTTCAAATTAATGCTTTTCTAGGTTTACATTTGTTTTCTAAATAGTCAGTACGTGATATTTCCATTTTTGACCAGGCTACTCGTCTATACCAATACTATCATACCAAATCATACAGATAGGTTTATTATCGTTCGAACCAGAGCTGCGAAATAACTGGATATCTTTTACTCGGATATTTTCTGATTTTATTAGCCAGTCATTTACATATTTCTTGAGTTCTCCATAATCCTCCCCCACCACGAATTCGATTCTATCTCTTGTCATTTTATTGCCTCCAATGGTAGTGAGTACCTTTAAAGGTCTGAATACTCGACCACTTTAGGTTATATTAATAATAAATCTAATATTTATTTGTTACTCACTGGGTGTGTGTAATGCAGGAATGCATCCATGTTTCGCTTATTTAAACTTCATTTTAGTAGTCCTACGTATTGATGACATTATAGTTTCATGGATAGGGGGATTGATTGACTATTTTTACCCCCGATCCCTTTCATAATTAAACCTAAAAAGGAATATTTGCATCTAATGAAATCGCTCTTCAGCAATATTATAATTTCATTGTTGATAAATATAAAAATAATATAGGACTTTCAATAGGAAGTGGAAAAGGACTTCTTTCAGGAGTTTAGTGGCAAAGTTATTTCAGCAAACCCATCCATTAGGTTTGTAGGAATAGCTGATGAACATGGTAGGTTATTGGCCACAAAAGACCGTAAAGGATTGAGCCAAACTGTCAGATTCTCTTCTGTTCCATAATCTTTGAACGATGCCAAGGCTTTACTCTTACTTTCTGTTTACAATCAGGACATCTTAAAACCTCTTTTGAGAACTTTAAATTGCACGTAGCACAAAAGTTGAAAATTCTATAATCAAGTCTAGATGGCATAGGTTTGGCTTCTGGTAAGAGAGTTGTTATTGCAGCATTATTGTGAGGATTGATTGATTTCATTCCATGATTACTGTTACTTATTTTCAATTCTCTTCTCCCTTTATCGTCCTATTTGAATAAAAATAAATAAATGAGAGAAATGATAGCCTCCTTCTTATTCTACGTTTATTTGTTTACCTTTTGGCTTTACTTTTACTTTTTTGTTGAACACTATTTCGAGTATCCCGTTCCTGTACGTCGACTTGGCTGTTTCAATATCGGCTTCTGATGGAACTTCAATTATCTTCCTATATTTTCTCTCTGCTGTATCAGTAGTAAATACTTCAACTGTATCGTCGTGTGCGTTAATTTTAATATCCTTTTTCTCTATACCTGGCATTTCCACTACAACTTTAACATCCTTGTCTGTTGTTGTTACATCTGCTAACGGCTCTGTCTCGCCTGAAATCAAAGGTTTGTTAGCAAATCCAATCGTAGGAGATCTTATATTTCCAAATTCTCTTACTTTAGGCCTACCATCAGGTCCTACAGTCATTGAATAGCCATATACAAGTGGCCCTACTTCGTGTACCTTACCGCCTTCTGGAGTTTGGTATTCTCGTATCAACTCTTTTGGTACCTTTGTTTCATCGATATCTGTAAACTGTTCTTGAAATATTTTTTCCATTTCTCGCCTCATATGTTCAAACTGTCTAGGCATATCTCTGAACCAATCGTCATTACCACTTCCTCTTCTTGACAGGGATGGAAAATTACTGCCACCAAATACTCTTCTGAACCAATCGTCTGGTTCGATTCCCCAATTACTCATGTAATAGATAATACATTTTGTAATATATATACGTTACTCACTACGTGTGTGTAAGGTTTATCTATGGAAACACTATGAGCAACAAATGCTGTCAGAGGGGTTATGAACACATCAGATGCAATAATACAGGACCTTATTTCTTCTTTATTTCTGTAAATAGTGTTTTCTGTCCATGTTCGTTACCGTATAGCTTCTTATTCATCCTGTGAAGAGTTTTTGTTACATTTGATTGCTTTTCGTTCAATTTATTTGCTAACTCAGCGATTGACTTTGGAGACTCGCCTACAATTGTGTGTAGTATCTTGCGTTCAAACTCTTCTTCAAAATTATCTTTGGCTATCTTATGAAGACGATTGACTATTAACTGCTTTAAAGCTCTTAGATCATTTAATCGTGAATCTAAAATATATATCTCCTTTTCTATTTTTGTCAAATTACTTTGAAGTTGATTTAGTGTCTCCCCATCGTCATCTTGTGCAAGTAAATCATATTCTTTATAGAATTTATCAGATTCTTCATGTCGGTATTGCTCAATTTTGTGACTTTCTATCGAGAAAGCATCCTCAGAAAGACAAATGGTTAGACTAAATGAAGAGTTAAGTCGATAATACTTTCTATCAGGGGCCCCCAAATTACTCTTTTCAGCATATGATTCAATCAGACCCATGTCTTCTAAAGTCTTCATATGGCGGAGTATAGCCTGTTGTCCTATACTTATCTCCTTAGCGAGTTGATTGAAATACATTGGCTCTCGCGCAAGAGTTGCAAGAATTTTTCTTCTAGTATTGTTACCAATAATATCAAGAATTATATCATCGTCATACACTGGTGACATTGATCTGCGAGAAATACGACTATCCAACCTTTGATCATATGTGGTTAAAATGAATATTTAAGCGTTACTCACTCTACGTGTGTTAGCAGTACACGCTAATATTATATAAAAATTGGGGGATCATTGGAATAGAAATGGACGACCAACATCTACCCTCGTAGGCCTTTTCGGCATGCCAATTCAGTTATTAGTTTCGTCTATTTTAAATATCGAAGGTCCTGGATGAGTGCTTAGAAAGTTTCATTGCTATGGGTCATTTGTTGATGTAGGCGGAAAGGCAAAATTCTGCGTAAATTGTGGCAACACAGCTGCCCAGGAAGCGTTATTCAATGTAGATGAAGCCGGAGATTTTAGTAGGAGAGGCAGCAGCGGCTATTATATTCTTCTCTCTTTTCGTGCTGGACTTTCCGATCTCTTGCATTTTTGCCAGAAATCATATAGAAAATCGTGGTTATTATATGCACATTATCATATATTTAATACAGCTTAATTGTCATAAGGTAGCCCAATAATGTTAGCCTAGGCTAACATTTATTTACCTTGTTATATTAAGTCTCGTTGTGCTAAGAACACGACTGTGGTTATTTTCAGCGATAGCGATTGCTATACTCAGCACAAGTATTCTGTTGATATCTTATAATAATACTAGTCAGAGCTTAGCCAGAGCTCAGGATGGTAATGATTTTTCAAGAAAAAATATTGTTGGTGGACATACCCCAGGTTATAGTATTCTAGAAACATCAGGAGATGTTTTGGATCCCATTTCGTTAAATGTTACTATAAAAGATGCGGTCGTTGATCCTATGAAGTACCTCCGAGAATTTAACTATGGCAGGGTATCTGAATTACCTAACGGTACTACGCTAAGGGAGTTCACTCTAGTTGCATCTGATGATAAGGTGAAGGAAATTTCACCAGGAGTATTCTATAATGTATGGATGTTTAATGGGACCGTACCTGGACCCACCATACGCGCTACTGAAGGAGATCTGATTAGGATTAATTTTATTAATAATGGCTCAAAAAGTCACACAATACATACTCACGGCATACATGAAGCTGAGATGGATGGCGTATTTGAAACTGTAGGCGCAGGTGGAAGATTCACATATGAATTCACTGCGGAGCCATTTGGAGTATTTCCTTATCACTGCCATATGCAACCCTTAGAAGAACATATAACTCATGGTTTGTACGGAGTTTATATTGTGGATCCCAAAACGCCAAGGCCTCCTGCAGATGAAATGGTAATGGTAATGAATGGT
>JBPCNB010000386.1:0-1398 GCA_051001675.1 Nitrososphaeraceae archaeon
CAATATAATGAAGAATGTCGATAATCGACTCGATGACTACCACCACAAACCTAGAGAGCTGCTATAGATGCTGCTATAGATGCCTGTCTCTCTAAGCTCGTTAGGTCCGGGGACCTGATCCACCGAAAATAATTGATGTTTTTGATCGAGATTCCAAAGGATAGCAGAATAACATATTGTGAATTTAGGGGTGTGATTTAACAGATTATAAATGACTTTGAGATATCCTTTCCTTATCTGCCTCTAAAAAGAGTAATCACTGTAAATATGTCACAATGTGATTATACATCAAGACTTTTTTTCATTTTATCAGCTAACAAATCCATTTCCTCTTCATTTAGTCTCGGCCTGACATTGAACATCGAATGGATGGGTCCGGCTCCATCATTAATCGACCGCGGAACAATATGTACGTGAACATGCGGTACTTCTTGTCCTGCTTCTTTTCCATTATGAATGGCTATAGTTGAGGCGTTAACTTCGATTGTCGTTTCTACTATTGCAGCTACTTCGCATGTAAGACTAAAAACTGCAGAGGAATACTTTCTATCCATATCTTGAATCTTAGAACAGTGCAGTTTAGGTACAACAAGGGTATGCCCTGAAGATAATGGGAAAGCATCTAAAAATGCCAAAGCGTGATTGTTTTCACTTATGATTCTTGCTTGAGTCTTGCCAGAGATAATTTTACAGAAAACACAATTTACATCTTGCATGGCGAACTATTATCATCATCAGCACAAATATCTTTGCACTTGTGCCTCCAAGATTATTCATTGTTAGGTAATTATGCAAATAGTACATACCTCATATTCTTAGTAAGAAAAATTGTTTCATCGCAGACAGGAGTATGAAAAAGAGCAATAGACCTCTTACAGTCGACCAGCCAAGAAAAGGAAAGGAAAGAAGAAGAAATACCAGCAAAAGATAATAAAAAATAGTAATAGTACCGACCCACTTTTCGACAGGAAAATCGAAAAAGCTACAGGCGTACTATATGGATTACCGTATGTAAATGCTGTGACTATTGCCAACTATATTACATCAATGAAGATGGAGATGACCCTTCTGACAATTATAGAACAATATTCATCTTCTATTTCTTTCCTTGAGTACGTGGTACTCAATAGGTTCTTTTTCAAGTAACAAACATTTTTCAGCATACAAATCAAATCCCCATTTCATTAGTGGGTTGATGAGTGTTGGTTCGGTATAACCGCAAATAAAGAAATATTAAAACTATCGTTTTGCCAAACTCAGATTACAATCTTTACAGGCTATTTTGTGCTATACTTTTGGGGCCTAACTTATGTTTTCTGCTTAGGTCAGTGGACTATCCCGCAGGTAAGGTCCTAGACTCAGCGGCTTCAACTACTGTTCTTGGATCATTCGTTGCGT
>JBPCNB010000387.1:0-12653 GCA_051001675.1 Nitrososphaeraceae archaeon
AATTGAGGTCATTTCGTAGGTTTTGAACCTCAACGTAATCAGAAGTCGACCTTAGTTCTGCTATGTCTTTTTCGTAAATGCGCAATTTTTCTTTATATTGCACAGTGAGTCTGTCGTATTCTGAGGAACTAATACTGCCTTGGGTCATTGCCTCGGATACCCGGGTTAGAGCCTGAGCTATAAGGCCTTTTTCGAACTCCAACGAGTGGAGGTGGGATTTCAGGTCAGAGCCGGAAGGCATACTGTTGGAATTAGCAATTGACGAGGCTTTTCGTTTACCTAGTTGCCTATTAATAGCAAATCCAATGGTAGCTCCTAATAATAGGAACGATACGGTTGTCCCACTCGCAATGAGTAGTGAAAAATTTTCCAAGACTAATGCCATTGGGTCAGTTTATCTCCTGGGATATAATCCATGGGGGAATTATATCCTTTTCCTGGATCGTAATGCTTGACATATTCTCGAGAAGCAATTGTCATTGGTTAGAGCCAACTTTTTATCCGTCGATTAAGAATAATTGTACATGCAATCTTTTCATTGGGGTAATCATAAAGGGAACCCAAAAGCACTCAATTTTTTCATCCGATTTTTATCATGTTCAATAACGAAGTGACTTTTTTCAGAACTCTATTTGCAGGTCTTCTATCAATGTCTGGAGATTACCCTTTCTTTCTTTACCGGTTTTTAATGATTTGACTATAACTTGTCCTTGTTCTATCTCTTTGGGTGCTATAACAAGCACCACAGAGGCGCTTTTTGACGACGCATCGTCAAACTGTTTTCTGAGGGATCGATCTTGAAGGTCGTAGTCGGTCACAAATCCATTATCTCTCAGGTTAGAGACGATTTGCATAGCTTTTGGTTTCGTGGTCTCAGAAGTAAAGGCTACGTATACCATCTGACTGTGCGCTTTCTGTAAGAGGTTTCGTTGTCGAAGGGCAAGTATAATTCTCTCTACACCTGCCGCCGCACCCGTAGCGCCCATTTGTTTTCTCTCGAATGCATCAGTTAATCTGTCGTACCGTCCGCCCCCCACAAGGGCGCCGACTTTAGATCTGGTATCATAGGCCTCAAACACAATCCCTGAATAATAGTCCAAACCCCTAACTATGCCCAAATTAATTGTGGATTTCTTGATGTGCCTAGATTCTAAGAGGTCCATCATTTCTACCATTGCTCTCCAATTTTCTAATTCGGTTACATCTGTGTTATGGCTAATCTCCTGTATAGTTCCTCTTACACTTGAGAAGGCAATTAGCTTCTCCAGAACGGATGTGTTGAGTTTGCCTCTGTATTCATTGAGTACTGCTTCCGATCCTTTTTTTGGAACCTTATCCATCATTCTGAAGATCTCAGAAACCAACATGTCGTCTGAAATTTGCAGTTTTTTTCGAACAAATTCTTCAACTAGAAGGCGGTGATTTATTTCTATACTTATATCCAAGCCAAGGTTTTTTAGGAACACATACATGAATTCAATTATCTCGGCATCCGATGCGACCTTATGTGATCCATAAATTTCAATGTCGCATTGGTGGAAATATCTGTATCTTCCTGCCTGTGGTTCGTCATATCTCCATACTCCACCGAATGATCCGACCTTCATGGGCATTTTGAAGTCTCTTCGCCGAGCTACGAATCTAGTTAACCCTATGGTAAGATCGAATCTTAGGCCAATGTTCCTTCCACCCTTATCAATCATGCTGTAGATTTCATCTGAGATGGATGGTCCTGCTTTTGCCTCAAGAGTATCAAGCGTCTCAATTGGTGATGGTTCCATGACGGTAAAGTTAAACAAGCGAGCAGATTCAAAGAACTTTTCTCGGACATAATTAATTCCGTCTAGGTCGTTAGAGTCCAAGTCTCGCATTCCACGAGGAAGTTCTAGCTTCACAACATGAACCATCAATTGTTACAATTTAGATTTTGCGATTTAGTATAATAACGACTCATTTATAGAATAGGTTATGTCCAGGGCTGAATTTCGTTATATCGAGCACGTAAGTGATGCAATGGTTGAAGCGTATGGACGAACACTAGGCGAGGCGTTTGCACACTCCGCGCGAGCCCTTGTAAATTTAGTGTGTAATGTATCCAAAGTAGATTCTGATAAGCATGTCAGTATCGAGACCACAGGCTTTGATCGAAAGAGCCTTCTGTATAACTGGTTAGAAAAAGTTCTACTGGTACTATTGATTGATAACATTATCCTAGCTAAATTCGAAGTTAAGATAAAGCGACACAAAGACAAGTATTATTTATTTAGTACGTGTAAAGGAGACCACTTCCTGCGGCAAAAGCATGAGTATAAGGTTGAAGTAAAAGCTATCACATACCATGGAATGAAAATTTCTGACAAAAAGGGCAAGGTCATTATACGCTTTCTGGTTGACCTTTGACCTTTGAACTTTGTCAAGCTTGGATTGGATGTGAAATGCAACATCGCTGAGCCAATTATCAATAATATGGATCGAGTTATTGACAATATTATATGACTTAAATGGAGTGTTTAATGATCCAAAAAATCTTATATATCAAATCGGCAATAAAAAGATGGTAGCATGAGTGATAACGAGAAGATGGCCGGCAGTGTCACGGCGGCGAGCAGCAGCAATCAATTACTTGAGCTTTCGGAAAGAAATTTTGATGATATAGTTTCTGGAGATAAACCAGTCCTGGTAGATTTTTGGGCCACATGGTGTGGCCCTTGTCAGTTTATGCTTCCTATTTTTGACAAGCTGGCCAAGAAATACGGTCAAAAAGTTACATTTGGAAGACTTAACGTGGACGATAATCAAGGGATAGCAATGAGGTTTGATGTGTATGCGATACCCACATTTATTGTCTTTGTGAATGGAAAGGCTATAGACAGGGCTGTAGGTGCAGTAGGAGAAAAAGGCCTAGAAGGTCTCCTACAAAAGTATCAATAACCAGATAGAGAGCAGGCACATTATAGCATGCAACTTTATGGACGCGCTGCCTGAATTAGATATATGCATATGATGGATCGGCAGTTCTCTTTATGGCGATTATTTTAGCCAGTAGATCCTTTTCTTCCTGGTTGAGACGGTGGATAAAACGTTCTGACAACAGTTTTGCTTCTTTGCTATTTAGATCAGTAAAAAAGATGTCGCCCTCATTGATCTGTCTTCCTACGGATATCTCTTTTATCGATACCGCCACCTGTTCTCCTTTAGTGGCCTCGTCGATAGGTTTCCCATTTTCTTGTATCTGATGGATTATGCCTACTTTTCTTCCGACCTCGTTTATTATTTCGACCTTCTGACGAAGTCTACCTAACTGAATTTCCGCTCCAAAAACTGCCGGATAATTTCTTCTGAATACATAACCCTTCATGAATTGAAATCTGCAAATAGGTGGAATTTCATTATAGAGAATAGATTCCTCATGCTCCTTCTGATATTTTACCCAGTCCGTATAACTCCTTACAAGATTGTAAATTATTTGCTCGCTGAAGATCTGTATTCCTCTTTCATGAGCCTCCTTATTAGCTTCCTCAAGAATTTTCACATTAAAGCCTAGAATAGCTCCCAGATATCTGTTCTTTTCTTTTACGGCCGAAGCCGCGAGTACGTCTCTTCTAGTAATATGCCCTATGTCTGCTGTCTGTATAGGTATATCCACTTTCCTTAACATGTCTCTAATAGCCTCAAGTGAACCGATGGTATCACAACGTAATATTATTCCCTGTGTATTAGTATCTGTTATGATGCTACTTTTTATCTCATCTTCTACTAAAATCCTAAGCCTTGTCTCTTCTTCTTTGTTTTCTATGACATAAAGAGGACTTCCTGCTAGCACACCTTCCAAGTCAGGAGACGTTATCTTTATTCCTGCTGCAGAGATTACTTCATTTACTGGCTTGAATTTATCACGTGGATCCCGCATCTCGTCTAAGGGTTTTGGTAGTAGTAAGGCCTTTATTTTCGTAACAACTGCCTCGTTTCTTTTCGCTACCATAACACTGTCCCCTACTTTCAAAATCCCATCTATCAATACCAGATTAGCGGAAGGTCCAAGACCTATTTCTTCGTTTACCTCTAGGATGATGCCTCTTGCCGGTCCCTCTCTTCTCTCTAACCTCTTGGTCATAAATTGTTGGGAAAGGCCAACAACCACGGCCAGCAGCTCAGGAATTCCAATATTCTTTGCAGCGCTCACTGGAACTATAGCAATCTCTTTTGTGAAATCTTTGACGCGCCAAAAACCTTCCGAATTGTACCCAAGCCTCGAAAGAGACCCTACTACATTATAGATTTTTTCATCTAACATTGATGTAATGGAAATGTCTTGAGCTTTCACTTGTTCCGTGACAAATGGTGAGTTTATCCTACGCCAACCTGTAAGCATATCTATTTTATTGAGAGCGACTACAAAAGGAACCTTCCTTTTCTTCAAAATTTCCATACTTTCGTAAGTCTGAGGCTCAAAACCTTTGTTTACATCGACCACAATTACAGCTATATCTGCCGCTGAACCTCCACGACTTCGGAGATTCGCAAACACTTCATGACCAGGGGTGTCTATTACCAATATACCAGGAATTGGAGATTCTGACTTGGCTAGTTTTTCGTAAAGAGGACCGGTTAGTTCCTTAATTGTGTCGATGGGAAAAAAGCTCGCACCAATATGTTGAGTGATCCCACCAGCCTCCCGTGCTTGAACCCCAGTGCCGCGTATCGTGTCCAGCAAAGAAGTCTTACCAGAGTCTACATGACCTAATACGACAAGAACCGGCTGACGCAGTTTCACTTATGTATGGTTGAAAATGACTCCAGACTCTTTAATGAAGCTTTCAGCAGAATCCGAAGCATGAATGACGTTTTCTGTAACACCCAGCCCGTAGTCGCCTCTTATAGTGCCAGCAGCGGCTTCGAATGACTTGGTAGCACCTGTCATTTGCCGAACAGTGTTGATAGCATTATCACCTTCAAGTACACACGCAACCACAGGAGCAGAGGAAATGAAAGAAACCAATTCCTCAAAAAAAGGCTTTTCCTTGTGCACTGAATAGAATTCATCGGCTTTTTTAGGAGAAAAAATAAAAAAGCGTAAATCTTTTACCTCGAACCCTTTATCTTCGAATCTAGATATAATTTTCCCTATTAATCTTCGCCTAATTCCATCAGGTTTTATAACTATAAGGGTCTGTTCGCTTTTCATGAGAATTATCTCTTGACCCTTACCCCGCCTTTGACGTATTTCCTCGTCCACTTGAGCTTACGGGGATCCCTTTTTAGGATTCTAAGGTTCTTTCTGCACTTATTAGAACATGTCCACTGAATAGTTCCATCATTTTTTACTAGCATGGTCCCCTGACCTGTCGTGACCTGTTTACCACAGAAAAAACAGTTGCGTAATGATGCCGTTGTCTTGCTCAAGACTTTTAATCACCACTTGGATATACAGAAAAGCTCACTTTATCTTTCTGGCCTCTCGCTCAGTTTCTCTCAACATCAATATGTCGTTCATTTTGATAGAACCCTTGACGTTTCGAGTTAAAATGCGACCTTTATCCTTTCCTTCTAACACTTTAACCCGCACCTGAATCACTTCTCCGGCTATTCCTGTCCTGCCAACAATTTGGATAACTTCTGCAGGGGTAACCTTCTCCTCTACATTACGGCTCATTGGTTCCTCTTCTACTCCTATTTGGCCTTGGCAGGAGTGATCGAAGTCACTACCTGTTCAACAATGTGTTGAGCTTCACCAGAATCTACAATTGTAGCAGCTGCTGAACCTACGTCTATGCCTAGAGCCGCGCCCAGCTGCTGCTTGCTCGGAACAAAGACATAGGCAGCATTTCGTTCTTCGCATAGAATCGGCAAGTGAGCAACTACTTCCGGGGGCTCTACATCTTCAGCTATAACGACCAATCTGCTTGTGCCGCGTTCGATTGCTTTTGTGGTTTCATTCGTTCCCTTTCGTACCTTGCCACTCTGTTTTGCCAAGCGTACCGCTTCGTAAATTGCGTTCACCAAATCTTTCGGAGTTTCAAATTTAACATAATACGGTTTACTCATTATTTTTTATCACCCATCGGGATCATCCTTCGTTCCTTATGAAAATCAGAAGCGTATTAAAAGTGTTATCTATGGCGGAAACTGGCCGATAGCAGCAATGGAAATCCGTCAACATGTATTTTTGCGGATGCAGGTTTAGATGCTTCTGGAACTACCGTGGTAGAAAAAAAGGCATTGGATTCACGTATGAAGTTGAAAAAGTAATAGATCCACAATCTAATACGTACGCTTTAATTGTTCCTTTATTAGTCTGACATATTCCTCCACTTTGGAATCCAGTAAATTCTTGTCCGTGGATTCTGCATATAGTCGTATTAACGGTTCAGTCCCGCTTGGTCTTATCATGATCCAAGTTTCATCGTCTATCCAAACTTTAGCACCATCTAAAGTTTCAATATTCTTGGGGCTGCCATGGCCCAGAACTCTATTTATGACCTCGAACGCAACTCTTGTCGATGGACATGAAAATTTTGATTTAAATTGAAAAATTCTCGGTAATGTTTGAATTAGTTTGGAAAAAGTGTTTTTCTGATCCGAAGCTAACATCTCTAAAACCAAGGCAGTAGTCATAGCTCCGTCTCTTACTTCATTCATCCTACCATACATGAATCCGCCGTTTTCCTCCATCCCTATGATTGACTTGCGTCTGACCATTTCCCTTGAAACTTCAACGCTTCCGACTTTGGTAAAAATCACGTTTGCGTTTGCTTCTTTTGCCACTAGTGGGACGGCTAAAGTCGTATTTATTGGGCATATTATGTCGGCGTTAGGATGTCTTGAATATAACAAATACTTAGCCAGTAAAGTCCCTGTCTTGTCCCCGGGGTGAGCCCGACCAGTCTCATCACAAAAGATGCTGCGGTCACCATCGCCATCAAATGCAACTCCAAGATCAGCGCCAGCACTAATGACGGCGTCCGACAATGATGTTAAATTCTCCATCGTTGGTTCTGGACCACGCCCTGGAAAATCGCCATCCACATTGCAGTTGAGAGTCATTACCTTGCACCCAAGCCTTTTTCCTAGCATTGAGACGACAGCTCCTTGAACGCCATTCCCTCCATCGATAACTATTCTAAATTCGCGGCTTTGAATTTTCTCGACGTCTACCAGGCTTAGAACAGTATTCATGTAGGATTCAACTACATTCTCCTCAATAAATTCCCGACCTATCAGAGCGTTTCCAAAAGATTTGTTTGAATGATATATTTTTTGTACTTTCAACTCATCTTCCCTTGATATCTCCACTCCATCTGACGCTACTGGCTTAATTCCATTGTATTCAGGAGGATTATGAGAAGCTGTGATCATTATTCCACCACTAAAATGCCTGTACCTGACGGCATACTGAAGACAAGGAGTAGGGACTAAGCCAACCACCCCTACGTCCCTTCCCTCTGAGTTAAAAGCTGAACATACTACTTTGGATATTAGGGGGCTAGAATTCCTCCCGTCATATCCTACTACTACGGGTCCTTCAGGGAGATGACTTGAAAGAGAACTTGAAAGTCGAATAATTATCTCAGGGGTTAGATCTTTTCCGCATATACCTCTAACTCCGTTCGTTCCAAACAACGTTCTGCCGATGTCTTTATTCATCTATTGTTACCCTAATTCTACAGAGTATTAGGTATAAATTAATCCTCTTAACGAACATCTGATTAGAGTGATATTATGTACCTGATTAAATCGGGGAACAATCGAGAGGTTTTGCTTGCTTAACAATAGATAAATGTATCTAGCATACGTACAGAATTGGAGGGACCATGCGGGGGTCGCCAAGCCCGGTCAACGGCGCAGGTTCTTTTCTAGTAGAAGAAAAGGTGCGAAGCTTAGAATGAGCGGGCAACGGGCAGGCTGCTGTTTGTCTCCTAAAACCCTGTTCCTTAGGGATTCGTGGGTTCGAATCCCACCCCCCGCATCATAATATAGTTAAGCTATATGTACCAAAATCAAAATCCTAGGTTAATGACTCTAATTTCGTATCTGAGAGGATGTCTTTTCAAAGATGAGGTTTTTCTTGAAGATGCAATATGGTTATCACTATAAAAGATTGAGTCTTGAACTAATCGGGGAATGTTACCGTCACTGAACTTATGGTAAACGACTCGCACGGCGACCCAATGGCTAATTTACTGGCAAATACAACGAGGCATTCTTTCCTTCTCAGTTTTTTCCACAAAAATGGTTGTCCTTATGACCTTCAAAATGATTCTGACAGAAATCACCCCCGCAATCATAACAATGCCATCCCGAAAGTGTAGAACAAACCTTACATCTTCCAGTAGGTTGATTATAATCAAAATACCGCGTAGGTCTTGGTTGCCTCTGTTGTTCTCTCATTCGAAAATATATTTCCTCATCTATCGGAGTGTAAACGAGCGTGCAAACACCCAGACAATTCCTCTATCCTTAACTTGTTCCAAACTTAAGACTGCCTCTATAGTCACCTTTAGTATAACTTAAATTATTTAAGTATAGTGATCTGCAGTTCAGCCAGTTAAAGCAGATTACTATTCTGCCATCCAATGAATTAATATCAAATCGGTGGATTAAGAAAAGACGAGTTGTACTAACGAAGAAAAAAATGCGTATTACATAAAGGGCTTGGGTTTGGAATAATAACGGAGTCCACGAGTTTTTCTCGGCTCATCCTGTATACCTCTATCGATGGGGGCTGTATTCAGTCATTTTGATAATCCCTTTACTTGTTTGCGGCCAAAACCAATCTCTAAGACGCTGAAGAATACACAAATTAATTGCAGCCTAAAAAGAGGGTGGACTGTAAGTCATATAAGCGTGGGAGAGATTAACATGAAGATGATATTTAACCCTGTGTTAATATTGTCAGAATATTGGACAAGCCTCAAAATCATTTCGAAACCCTAATCGAGGTTACTGTCGTAGGGAAGGACCGAAAGGGAGTGGTTGCCGAAATAACTAATGCCATCTTCAAAAGAGGAGGAAATATTCAACAAATAAGTCAAAATGTCGTCAGAGGCCTATTTGGAATGCAGCTTGAAGCCTCTTTTAATCAAATTGACCGGATAGAACTAGATGAATCACTGAAACGGCTCTCTAAGAAGCTAAACATGGAAATCAAGATACATTACCAGGAACCCAATAGGTCAAAGAACATTGCTGTCCTCGTGAGCAAAGAAGCACATTGTCTTCGAAGAGTCTTGGATGCAAGGAAGAATAACGAAATTGAAGCAAATCTTTCACTCATAATAGGAACAGATAATACATTCTTCCAAATGGCAAAAAATGCTGATATACCTCTCCATGTGGTAAATCATAATACAAGTCAAGAAGATGCTGAGTTGCATGTCTTGAAACTGATTGACCAATACAACATCGATCTGATTGTGTTGGCGCGTTACATGCGTATCCTCAGTCCTAATTTTGTGTGGAGATATCCAAATAGAATAATCAATATTCATCCCTCTCTCTTACCCGCATTCCCCGGAGCTTATGCCTATGTTCAAGCATACGAACGAGGTGCCAAAATCGTAGGATGCACTGCTCACTTTGTAACTGACGAGCTAGATCAAGGACCAATCATCTGTCAGGATGCCTTTAATGTGCTTCCTTCCGATACGCTTGAATCAATTAAAGAGAAAGGACGTCAGCTGGAAGCAAAAACTCTTGTCAATGCAATAAAACTCTATTTGGAAAATAAACTGGAAGTATACTGGGGACGAGTTCAGGTTCGCGAAAAAATGTGAAAGATGCACACACCATTATTTATATCTCGGGGTCCTACCCGTACACGGAACCTATTGAAATCCTGAAATTTGATTTTCTTCATCCAGCACTTATCCGCCTGAACGATCCAAGTATAATTATTAGATTTACAGCTTTTTCTGACAATAGGCAATGATTATTCACCAAAATTATAAACATCAATTCGACTAATGTAACTAAATGATAGGAGCTGTTGAAGTCGGTAGTGGAATAACTTCTACCGAATTTGATCATATGAAAAGGAATAATTCAAGAGGATTGGTTCCTGTGGGATCACTTGAACAACATGGTCCACATCTTCCCGTTGCAACTGATCTGATAGTTGCAGAATATGTAACAAAACATATTGCCAAGCGTATAGGTTCCTTTGTATTTCCGCCGATTTATTATGGCATATCAGGGGAACATAGCCCGTTTTTTAATGTGTCCTTAAGATATTCTACGTTTATAGATACGATTCATGATATAGCTGTCTCTCTCTCAGAAACAGGCTTAAAAAAAGTTATTTTTGTAAATGGCCATCACGGAAACAGCGGCGCAATGCAATACGTTATGCATGATGTTGCACGTCTGGTGGTTAAAGATTTTTCTGTGTATGCATTAAATTATTGGAATATGATGGACAGCGAATTTGACCATGGAGGAGAGATAGAGACATCGATTATGTTAGCGATTAGTACTGAACATGTCAGGATGGATAAGGCAGAGCCTAGTGCTATTAGTCGCCCTAAATTGAAAAGAACCTATCAAACTCTTACAAATAATCCGGGCTCGTTTCCAAAAATAACCGGAAATGGTATTTGGGGAGATCCTAGAAAAGCAACCGCGAGGAGAGGTCAAGTTCTCCTAAGACAAATTATTAAAAATACCGCTAGCGTGATTTTGGAGCTAGATGAACTGTGAACCAATTAAATGGTAAGAAATAATAATGAAATTTTAATATATAGCCTCATTTAGCTTTAGGTGTAGGTAACAGAACACATTGTCAGTAGATATGGCTGTAAAGGTTTTGGATGAGAGCCTGGGAAAGGTCGTTCTCATAAAACTAAAGGGCGGTAAGGTAATTAGAGGAAATCTTCATGGTTTCGACCAGCACATGAATTTACTACTCGAAGACTCTGTTGAAATACTCGATGGCAGTAATACAAATGACCTTGGGATGATAGTAGTTAGGGGAGACAATGTCGTTATAATTTCCCCGCCACCCGCTTAATATCGAGGGATCCCGATGACGAAAGGCACTACTTCGATGGGGAAATTCACTAGAAAGAAGACGCATATAAGATGCAGAAGATGTGGTCATAATTCTTTTCACAAGCGCGGAAAGCAGTGCGCTAAATGTGGATATCCAGAAGCCAGTATGAGGACTTATAATTGGATTAAACGGCAGGTCATATAGGTTGCAAATTCGTGCGAAACAATTGTAATGAGTCCGAAACCCACATGGTCTGGAACAGAAACAATGTAACAGATCCGACAATGTACGTTCTAGATAATACGACTTTGCTTTGTAATTGGTCGCAGTCAGGACATCAATGAATAGATAGTTATAAAGGTATTTATGAGAATATTTAGGCTCGTTATTTGAGGAGGATGATTTTGTAGGTGGCCGACTCGGTTTCTTATGATATAATTATTGTTGGATCTGGTCTCGCTGGTTTAAGAGCGGCCATCTCGGCTGCTAGCAGCAGCGGTTCAGCGAACTTGTCGATAGCCGTACTATCAAAAGTTCAAGTCATGCGCTCTCATTCTGTATCAGCAGAAGGCGGCACGGCGGCAGTTCTTTTTCAGGAAGAGGGAGACAACGAAGAGTCGCATATTTATGACACCATCAAAGGAAGTGATTTTCTTGCTGATCAGGATGTTGCCGAACGTCTTGTTAAAATGATGCCCCCGGAAATCTACCAGCTGGATCATTGGGGAATGCCGTGGTCAAGAAGAAATGACGGCAGGATAGGACAGAGAAAGTTCGGAGGATATTCTTTTCCAAGGGCTACCTATGCACAAGACAAAGTCGGTTTTTATGAAATGCAGACTCTATACGATACGTGTTTAAAATATGAGAATATCGAATTCTATAATGAATGGTTTTGCACTTCTATTCTTCGTGATAGTAATACCTTCGCAGGGGTGACAGCTATTGAAATGAAGTCTGGAGAATTTGTCGTTTTTAAGGCGCCGGCGGGGATAATCTGTACCGGGGGAGCAGGACGAATTTATAGCTTTTCCACCTACGCTTATTCTTCGACACCTGACGGACTTGATATGGCATACAGAGCTGGCCTCGGTCTTAAAGATATGGAATTTGTCCAGTTCCATCCTACGGGGATACTTCCTTCAGGAATACTGATAACGGAAGGTGCGAGGGGTGAAGGAGGATTTCTTATCAATAAAGAGGGGGAAAGATTCATGAAGAAGTATGCACCAGAAAAGCTTGAACTAGCTCCAAGAGACGTCGTCTCACGTTCAATGATAAGAGAAATTCAGGAGGGAAGAGGAATGACACACGAGTCAGAGGCTGATTGCCTCGCACTCGACCTAACACATCTTGGAGAAGAAAGCATAAAAGAACGTCTTGCAGGGATAAGAGAAATTGGCATAAAGTTTTCCGGAGTCGACATAATTAAGGAGCCCATCCAAATAAGACCCGTTTGCCACTATATGATGGGTGGAATACACACAAATATCGACGGCGCAACGGAAATGGTTGGTCTTTGGGCAGCAGGAGAGGCGTCATGCAATAGTACGCATGGATCTAACCGTCTTGGAGCAAATTCTACATCAGAATGCCTTGTGTGGGGAAAAATAACAGGCAAATTGGCTGCGCAATATGCGTTAAAGAAAAAAGCACCACCTATAGT
>JBPCNB010000388.1:0-7515 GCA_051001675.1 Nitrososphaeraceae archaeon
ATATTATATCCGGCCAAATACATCGAGATTACCTTCCGTTTCAATGAATTTTCGCTTTCGCCTTGTGCTATTAATGCAGTTGCTTCGTTAAGGGAGTCAGAGGATCTCAAAGAATTTGGAACTATTGATAAAGAATGATTTGTATCTCTTACTATGTTAACGAGATCGCCAGCCTTTAAATTCATCTCGTTCATCCACTTCTTAGGTAAAGACAGAATATAGGTCGAACGACCGGTAAACTGTATTCTACGTACTTCATTGTTACTGTGGTTAGATACAGAAATCACCATTTATTATGGCCATCCTTTAGTTAATACATATTATCACAAGTATTCATATAGTTAATAGTAATACTATGTACATTATATAGATTTGCAAATTATCGCCTTGGGCTAGAGTCGCCTGTCACCAAATAAAATACACAGTCTCCCAAATAACACGCATGATCGGATATGCGTTCAAGGAATTTTAAGATTAATATATTACGAATATCGCATTGTGATCGGATATTCCAGTTTTCACGATTGTCTCCACTAATGATGCCCCGAAGGCATGTTCTATAGAGTGCATCTACCGTTGCATCCATTTCGTATAGGGTTTTTACTAGGGTTTCATCCTTGGTTCGTAGACATTGGAGACTTATTTCCATTATTCTACGTACTATGTAAGACATCTCCATCACAATATTCTTGTCACAGTCTAAGCCTGGATGTAATGCTTCAATTGTGTCTATTATGTCATAAGAATATCTTCCAAATCGCCAGAAAATGTATGCGATTTCCATAGAAGCCCGTATGAATCGAAGGTCTTTTGCAACTGGCTGATATCGTGCGATTAGCTCTATTGCAATATCACCAATTTCATCCTCGAGGCTTCGAAGTTTCTCAGATAATTCAAAAACTTTTTTTCGTGAGCCAGCATCTTTGAAATAACAATCAAGTGCTATTTGTAACGATCTTTGGGCCATATCCCCCATTTCAATTAAGGTTTCACCTAGGGAGGACATGCCAAGGTCCATAAGTCTAGCCATGTTCTAGCCCCCAACGCAAAGCGATGACATAAAATTCGAATTGATGAATAAGATCTATAACCTATGAATCATTGGAGATCGAAGTCAATTTTATCAAGCAAAATTCTTGGTCCTGTTTTTTAGATGACTACGTTGAATGCAGGAGAGGTTACTAGCCAAACTTACCCGATATATAACGTTCAGTTAGCTCCATACGTGGATTCTCAAAAATTTGCTTTGTATCTCCATATTCGATCATTTCCCCTAGGAACATAAAAGCGGTATAATCAGACACTCTGGCTGCCTGTTGCATGTTGTGAGTAACAATCACTACAGTCAAATCCCTTTTCATGCTATGAACGAGCTCTTCTATCTTTGAAGATGCGATAGGATCTAGTGCCGAGGTGGGTTCATCCATTAGCAAAATTTCAGGCTGCATGGCCAGTGCTCTAGCAATACAAAGACGTTGTTGCTGACCGCCAGAAAGCCCCATACCTGGCTTGTTTAATTCATTGTTGACCTCTTCCCACAGAGCTGCGCCTTCAAGACTTTCTCTGACTATATCATCTATGAGCTTCTTGTCCTTAATACCATTTAGCTTGAGGCCCGCAGCTACATTATCATAAATACTCATAGTAGGAAAGGGATTTGGCTTTTGAAACACCATACCAATCCGTCTCTTGATAGTTACGGGATCAACCCTAACATCATACATGTCCATACCGTCTAAAATTACCTGTCCCTTTGCGCTTGCACCAGGCGTCATCTCATGCATTCGATTTAGACAACGAATAAGCGTAGTCTTTCCACAACCGGATGGACCTATAAACGCAGTAATAGAATTCTCTTTTATACCTAAATTAATCCCTTTTAATGCCCTTTTTGTACCAAACCATGCTTCGAGGTTCCTAATTGAAAGTTTCCCCTCAAAGCTCTCTTTTGTTGCTGTAGGATGTTCTACCGCGACGGGTTCATTAACCTCAGAAACTTTTGGAGCAGATGCCAATGCTTCCTCGACCTTGTTAAAAGGGTTCAATTTACTATCTTGGCTTATCAGATTAATTAGATATGCCTTTACTATATAGAACGTATAGAGATATGTACACTATGTGTATTCACAACCCCTCTCGAGGCGTCCTAGACTGCTGCCTTGACGTTAAAGCCTTTTCTAGTTGCTATGAAACGAAGGGTTACGCTAAAGAGCATGACTATTATTATCAGCATGAGTGCGGCACCCCACCCTTGGGTATGTGCCGACTCATAAGGTTGAGAGGCTAGCCTCCAAATTCTAAGCGGCAATGCATCCACGGGCTCCTGGAAACCTGTAAAAAAAAGACTTGTGCCAAGTATAGTCATAATAAGAGGGGCTGTTTCACCTGCTATCCTTGAGATTCCTAAAACGATTCCTGTTAATACACCACTAAGTGCAGTCTTCAGTGTTATATTTAGTGTTATCTTCCATTTAGGAATTCCTAACGAATATCCTGCTTCTCTTACGGAGTTAGGTACGACTTTCAAACTTTCTTCTGTAACACGCACCACAATTGGAATCATAATAATTGATAACGCAAATGATCCAGCCCAAACAGAAAATGAACCTATCGCCAAAACAACGACAATATATCCTACAATGCCAAGAACTATAGAAGGAAGTCCAGTTAACACATCGTTAAAAAACCTGACGGCGTGAGGAAAAGGACCGTTTCCAGCAAATTCTGCCAAGTATATTCCTGCCAAGACACCAACAGGAGTGGCTATTATAGAGGCTATACCTACTGTTATCAAAGTCCCTTGAATTGCAGGACCGATACCACCCTTTCCCGATCCAATAGATCCTGGACTTTGAGTCAAGAATTCTATACTGAATGCAGAAGCGCCATTTTTTATTACTTCAACGAGTATGCTTCCCAGTGGTACAATAGCTAAACCGATACAAATAATACAGGAAGCGGTAACAAGTCTATTTATTATTCTCTTCCTTGAAGACTTCCTTTCCATTGCATTCTGAAGATGAAGCTTCAGGCTTGTTTTATCAAGTTTGGTTTCTGCCATTATTCTCTAACCCCTGGGCTTACCTTTACCATTCTAGAGACAAGTATCTGACCTCCAACATTGATAGCCATCGTTAGTATAAGGAGGACTGCACCTAATCCTATCAAAGCTGAAAGATGTAAACTTGAAGCTGCCTCGTTAAACTCATTGGCGATCACGCTGGCCAATGTCTGACTTTGAGAAAAAAGAGATGTAGGAATAGCATTTATTCCAACAGCATTCCCTATTACCATAGTTACCAGTATGGTTTCTCCTACAGCTCTTCCAAGCCCAAGGAATGTAGCACCAAACAAACCAGATTTAACGTATGGAAATACTGCGATTCTTAATGTCTCCCAGCGTGTGGCACCAAGGCTATAAGCAGCTTCTCTCTGTGTATTAGGAACTGCTTTTAACAGTTCCCGTGAAATAGATGAGATTATCGGGATTATCATGATTGCGAGAACTATGCCGGCGGTAAACACATCTAGACCAAATGGTGTTTTTGCAAAAAAGGGAATTGAACCTCCAAAGGCATTGTATAGTGGCCTTTCAATAAGATCAATTATCCAAAACCTGAAAACAAATAGAGCCCAGAGTCCGTAAACTATACTAGGAACAGCAGCTAGCAATTCGATTACAAATGATAGAGGCGTCACTATCTTAGCAGGAGCGATATCAGACAGAAAAACAGCTATACCAAGGCTTACGGGTACTCCTATTGCCATAGCGATAGTAGATGTAACCAAGGTTCCTATAATGTAGGGAAGTGCTCCGAAAGCATCGCGGCCGTAGACGGCGTTCCAATCAGTGCCTGTAATGAATTCAAGGCCTTCAAAGGAAAAGATTTCGATAGAACCCTCACCAACAGCGTATGCAATCAGAGCTAGTAGTAATAGAGTATATCCGGCAGCACCGAGAACTACAGCATAGAATGTCTTATCCAACGGTTTTTTTTTACTTTGCAAGAGATTCGAAAGCCTCTTTCTGCGGTCTTCACGATTATCTCTAAGGGAAGTAGAACTGATAAGTAACGCCTCATTTTGTCTTTGATATATACGTTAATTTACGTATCCTACAGAATCAATATAGATCTATATAGTTTATAAGAACTGGGTTGGGATCTTTTGACCAACCGAAGTAGAGAATTTGAAAAGAAATCTAAGTGAAAAACGTTTCCATTAGGTACTCGTTTCTACTACCTATAAGTTGTGATCTTGGGACTAGGCTTCTAACCGTCTATATAGTCACTACTGATATTCAAAATGATCCCATAGACTCCAATTATATTTCCGCATCTAAATTTCATGCTATCATATGGATCTTTTTATTTTAAGACATGGAGAAGCAGGAAAAAGGATCGCTCCTGGACACAACGATGCCAGAAGACCTTTGACGGTGGCTGGTGAACAGGAAATAACTGAAATCGCAGAAGCTCTAGAAAGAATAGGAATTCGTTTTGACATTATTCTCACAAGTCCTCTAAAACGTGCGTATCAAACCGCAGATATCGTAGCTAAAGAATTCAAGGCCCAAAAGAAGATGCAGAAATTGCAAGAATTGTCCCCAGAAGGAAACAGGTCTGCTCTCTATCAGAAATTATCATCGTTTAAAGAGGGAACATCGATACTTGTAGTTGGCCATAATCCGTATCTTAGCGAAATGGTAAGCTAAATGATGACTGACGAAAAATATGGACGCATAGATATTAAGAAAGGTGGTTTAGTAAGAATTAGAGTTACTTCTGCCACTCCAAAACTAAAAGGCGAATTGAGATGGCTTATTACCCCCAGACTTTTAAGACGAATGTCAAAGAGCTAGCAAAGATACAGGATGGATATATATAATTATTGATTAGTACAATCCAGAAAAGTCTAATGATTGATGAAGATGCTATAGACGTCAATAGGTTAAAAGCTCTACCAGCATACAATATTAGAGAAAATGCAAAGCTACAATATGACGATACAGAAATCATAGCATATGTTAACCAAATAGAAGTTATGGCTGCTACACACGGCGACTGGGTATCATGTGGAATACCTGGTGTATCAGTACCTTGGTGAAGGCTCGCGGTTAGGAAATGTACATGCACACCCGCTTAAAGAAGGCGTGTAACTTCTACAAAAAACGATAGCTGGCTCATAATCTGAAATCAAGTTTCTGATTTTTTTGGGATAATTCAAAGAACATACTTTTTTATTACTGTATCTACTTTTCTATCTATAACATACACAATTCTTTTTGTTTTGTTAAAAATAATATATTTCGAAATTTAGTCCACTGGAAAACTACCTTACACTACAACACTTAATTTTCATATGACCTATCTGTTCCACTATGAGCAAAAGAAAACCGATTGATAACTCAAATAATGATATGAAATACGATACACAATCTAGAATGTCGCTAAATCCTCCCGGCTTGACCCAGATTGGACGAACAATAGTGTCGGATAAATTTCCGATAACAATGGATAACTTTTGGTTCGCAATTAACTCGAATTCAATCATAAATCCTTTTGACTTTGTTACAGTAAAAAATTTGCATAATACAAAGACCATTGGGATTGTGAAGGAATTGCAAACTGTGGCAAATTATGACAATGCGATGATCCAAGATAATATTAATAACAATGCTTATACTCATAATAAAAAACAGGAACGGCACCCTCAAGGGCAACGGAACCTGCAATTATCAAATACGACGCCCACAACAGATGCAGAAGACCTAGATGATAAGCATTCCTATTATCCTTCGCCGTCAGCAACTACGATTGCAAAAGTAGCTGTAATGGCAAATACTGGGATCAATGACAATGGAACAGGGGTTAGAATCTCCGTTGGTATGCCCATAGCATCTGGAAAGACAGTAGAATTTGCTAGTGCAGAAGAAATAATATTCGCACTTGGAATACCTGAAATGGGAAATCCCATACCTGCAGGAATAATACAGACATCTAATGGATTACAAGTTCCGATAACACTTGATATTTCTTATCTAGCAGGACCAGACACTGTTCATGTCAACGCATCAGGAATCTCTGGCAACCAAAAAACAACGTATCTCTTATTTTTGTTACAGTCTGCATATCAGAAATTAAAGGACGAGGATGTCGCCTTGATAATTTTTAATACAAAAGAAGCTGAATTGCTTCAAATACATAAAAAGCCGAAGGACGAGGAAAAAGAGCGAACTGAAAAGTTGTTTAATATTCTAGATTTGGAAATAGAACCATTTGACAATGTTACATACTTTCTTCCACGAGGAAAGAATGGAAAACCAAATTCAGCATATATCCCTGATAAATACAAGACATATTCTTATGAGCTCAAGGACGTCTATGACCGGCTAGACCTCTTATTACCGGATGCATATGATCCTCAGTACAATCTATCATCTATAATAGACTATGTGTACGAAACTTGGCCGATAAAAGACAGTTTTGGAAAAGAAATTTCCACATGGACAGATTTGTTTGAGTATCAAGATTATCCTGAATATAGTTTCACATAAATCTTCACTGCTACACTTTCGTGGCTATTTGCAAAGATTCAGGAAATCTGCATTCTTCACTGACAAAAAGGTTACTAGCAAATATCTAGGAAATGAAATTAATAAAATAAGAGCAGGAGAGGTATTTGTTATAGATGTAGGAACTATATCCTCGCTGGCAGAACAGTCATTCATTGTAGGAGATGTAATGAAAAGTATCGATGAGATGTATTCCTCCAGAGCGGATTTAGATAACGCGGATGATGATCATAATAGAAACGGAGGCGAAAGCATAAAGAAAAGACCAAAATATATTTTGATCTTTGTTGATGAAATTAATAGATTTGTACCTAAAACTCATGATACACGAATAATGAATCCTGTGGCGGAGCAGATAATGAGGACGGTGACTGTAGGAGGAGCAAGAGAGACGATCTTGTTCTCTGCACAGCAGTTCAAAAGTGCAACAGATTATCGATTACAGGAAAATACAGGTCTACATATAACAGCTAAAGTAGGGTTATCGGAGCTATCCACTAAGCCCTATTCTATGTTAGATGAAAGTACAAAAAATAATATAGCCAGACTAAACAAGGGCGAATTGGTTATGGTTCATTCTGCATTTAGGCATCCGATAAAAATATCGTTTCCTAAGGGAGCGTTTATGAGACTCAAGTAAGTGTTCCAACAAATAGGCGAGCAAAGGACACGAAAATGCCTAAAAATACTTCAACCCGATTCAATAATAGATTCGAAGATTGTTTGGAGAGGGTTCTCCACCTCTCTGAATCCATAATAACCATGAGATTCTTCATTCTTGTGGTAGCGTTGGGTATTCAATGAAGCTATGAACAATATTCTTGCATCGAGACACAAATTTAGAAAACCACACCTCGAAAACAAAAGCTTATTGTAATAGCATATCCACGGTGGAAAGTTCTAATAAAGATGAAGGTGACATTAACTCTATGTCCTCTCCC
>JBPCNB010000389.1:0-4684 GCA_051001675.1 Nitrososphaeraceae archaeon
GCCCTAGCGACACCGCTAACGGTCTCTCCGCTTCTTAGAAACATAAGATATCTATTTCAAATATCCTTAAATTCCTTATCTATAAGACTTGCCGTTTATTCAATCGAGTGTGGCTGATATCTTAACAGCATCAAGACCTTCGACTTTAAAGACAGTCTCGCACATGCCGCATTCAGAATTACCACCTAAGAGATCGTTAGAGGATACTTCCTCATTTAGATAATCGCATTTGGGACAATGAAAAGAAAACATCACAGTAAAGTTTTCTAACTCTATCTTTTCAGCCATGTCATAGATTTACAGTTTATGACATATTTAAATTGAACAACAGCACTCACAATTGTTGGCCAACCGTACATTTGAGAAAGGAATCCGTAATAAAGACATCTTTGCAGTTAAGAACCTATAAAATGATGTCTTGGGCTTTCACATACATATGACTCCGGCTTGCCTTTTTTGTTGTATCATAGAACACAAACGGCCGGCCGCACTAGTCTATGAGGATAAAGAGTTTATAGCCTTGATGGATAAGTACCCGATTAATTCTGGACATTGCCTTGTGATACCGAGGTCTCACCACGAAAGCTTACTCTCCATGACTTCTTCTGAAGTATGTAAGCTTTATTCACTTGTTTGCACGATTTCGAAGGCAGTTATGTCAGCTGTAAATGCTGATGGGTTCAACATTGGGCAAAATAATGGCAAGGCAGCAAACCAGATAATTCCACATGTTCACGTCCATATTATTCCGAGATTTAGAGATGATAATCGAGAGGGCAAATGGCCTTCCAGAACGATTGGTGATTTTGAAGAGCTTGAAAATACTGCTCAGAAAATTAGGTCAGTATTACATGATTGCGCAGATATTGGTCCATCATAAATGTAGAAATAATGACAGCTTGTCAAGTCGTAAAAATACACAGAAACTTTTTCAGCTTAATTTAAGACTCTGACTTTTCATTTATTTGAAAATCTTGATATAATTTCTGCTAGCTGCGACAGCTTTACCGGCTTTATTAGGACAGGGATTTCTTTACCTTGAAAAAAATTCATCTGAACCATTTCTTCTTTTACGTGTTCAAAGGCAGTTAGGATCAATATTTTGGCTGTTGAATGCTTAGAAATGATTTCGTTTGCTGCATGAAGTCCATTTTTATGTCCTGGAAGCTTGTAGTCGATTATTACAAGATCCGGCTTGTAACTTTCATAATCCGTTAATGCCTCATCGGCCGTTGTGGAACTAACAGTAATGTTATGTCCTTTCCTCTTTAGGTAATCCTTATACAGCAGAAGAATGTCCTCCTCATCTTCGAGAATCATGATCTTCGTAGTGGTACTAGTTCGACCCCCCGTGCATTGTTATGTATGTATGAGTATAGAATAAATGATTTAAAGATATTCAGGTTACCTTCCCGACAGGTCTGAAACGTAAAATTGCCCCTATTCCTCCGAGACTTGCAAGCTGGTTTCCTTCTTCCGTCTGTGCGGATATGACTTCGAGTCTCGCACCCGAAATTGTGGTTAATTCCTCAAGATAATCAACTATGTCCTTCTCAGTTATCTCGTAGTCTGTTGAACCACACGAGGGACATGGTCTAGCCAAAATGTCTTGTTTATTTGAAACTAATGACGCCCTATCAATTACTTTTTGTTCAGTGTGTTCACATTTTTTACATTTTAATTCCAGTTGTATGTAGTTAACATTATCCGTCACAATAACAATATCGGCAATACCTGCTTCCACAGCGTTAACGACATCAGTAACTCCATAAATCCCCAAGCCTCTGTTGGAAAAGACCTCGCCCATAAACCTCTTGATGATTTTTTTTTCTTCCATAAGCCGGTACTCAGTCATGACACCTTGTTCGTTTACCTTGTCTATAATTTCTCTACCACCTTCGCTACCAGAATAGGAAGTGTCCATAGTTATGATGACGTTCTTTTGCAGTCTGTAATCTAGATACTCTTCTCTAAGAAAATTTTCCTTAGTTGGTCCTGGTCCTGCTACAATAAGACCTTTCACACTGAATTGATCGATGAATATTGTATGTGCATGTTGTGCAACTCTGCGATAGTATTCATTCAGCTCATTGTCACGAAGTCTCTCAAACCTCCGTGCTGACTGACCCCCCTGCCTGTGTTTCCCCGCAACTCCGGATGTCAATGTGTCGATAACTTCCCATCTATCGCCGGTCAGTATGCCGAGTCCCGTTTCCTGGGTATCAATTGATATGATTCCAATCACCTTATCGTCCTTCATCATATCCTTTAAATGGTCAATCCAGAAGTGGTCATCGCATCTATATAGATTAATTTGGACCGGTTTTGGAGGAAGTACAGGATATATCTCTATTTTTTCATTACCGAAACCCTTTGGACTGGGTATTGCCCCACAAAATATAACTAGGCCATTATCTGGGGTTTCTTTAAAGAGTTTCAGGTATTCGATTGTTCTACTGAGGGCATCTTGTACATGTGTCCTTGTTAAGTCCGACTTGATGTTCGAGGCGGTTCCCGCTTCGTTTTTGAGCTGAGCTATCACATCAAACAAAGGCCTTTTTGGAGGTACGTATACCGTTACAAGTTCAGTACCGTGGCCGGAAATATTGCTCAGTCTGTTCAGCATTTTCGTCAATTTGTATCGCTTAACAGAATCCCATTTTTCCTCGGAGTTGGCCTTATTAATAGTCACTGCGATAAAAATTGACTGGTTGATAATATAAGGCTTCAACATAAGGGATCAATTTTATTCTGCTCCCAATGATTTCAGAAAGATGGACCCTATCTATCAAGTTGACAAGTCTTTATATGAAGATCAAGATATAAAACTGACGACGTGATTAGAGCAAATCAAATCCATAATGTTGCCCACACTTGAATACATAAAACAAACTCGAAGACGATTAGGGATTACTCAGAGGAAACTCGCAGACCTTGCTGGAATTAGCACATCTATGATTAATCAAATAGAATGTGGAAGATGTAAACCAAGCTATGAAACGGCAAGGAAGATTTTCGAAATTCTTACATCCTTAGAACAACGGTCTTCATTAAAGGCAATAGATATTTGTAGTCGTAGATTGATCTCTGTACAAAAAAACGAATCTCTTCATACTGCAATTATCAAAATGAGAAGTAACTCCATAAGTCAAATTCCAGTGTTTGACGGAAGTCGTGTTATAGGCCTCATTAGTGAAGATGGGTTAGCAAAAAGTATGATAGAGAAAGAGGAGAAGCAACTAAGCAATATGCTAATATCCGTGATGATGGATCCTCCTCCTCCGCTAGTTGATGAAGGCGTGCCCGCCAAAGCGATAATACCGCTAGTAAGATTTTCAAGGTGCGTCCTGGTAAGTGAAAAGGGGGCGGTCGTAGGAATAATTACCCTCTCTGACACTCTCAAAATGGTAGAGTAATCATCGCTTCAAGACACGTCTGAAAGATCTTCTAGTCCTGTGCAACAGTCAGCAACTTTTATGCACTCGCCACAAATACTTATGCAGCTGCCTTGTGGCAACAAGGAATCGCATAGAGCACAACTTCTTGTGGTGTTAATCGCTTTATCTTGCATCTATCTTCATCTCAGACCTCCCTCCAAGACATTTTAACATTCCGTCGTGACCGGTCATGCGTCCAAAGGATTACTTTGTCCATTTCAACGAATCATCAATTTTCATCCATATCGTTCTGTTCCTGTGATCAATTAACCTAACTGAAAAATCGTCATTCAGCCTTTCTCTGATTGTATCAGAATCAGTAAATTTTTGCTCTTGCCTTAGCCTATTTCGTTCTTTTACAAGGGTATCAATTTGCATTATCTCCACTTCAGTTGGCTCAGCTACTTTTAAGCCAAGGATATTAAGAAACTTATTAAATTCAATACTTGCTATTAGAGACATATCATTCGTTAATTCGTCATTGGCCGCGTACCTGTTTAATTCATTAACGAATCTCATAAATACACTAAGTGCGAGGGCAGTGTTCATATCGTCATCCAGAGCTGACTCAAATTCATGGACGGAATCGCTACAAAGCCTTCTGATTTCTTCTGTTTTTCCGCCAAACCCAGCGGCGAATCGGAGTTCATAGGCACATATTTCAGCCTGCCTCCATTTCTGTAGAGAGGCCATTATCAATCTCTCATCAAAGTCAAGCGGTTTTGAATAATGACCAGAGATAGCATAAATTCTGAGAGGATTTGTTCCCCATTTGTGTCTTGCCTCACCGACAGAAATAATATTTCCGATGGATTTAGACATTTTCTCGGCATTTATGCTAACCATTCCTACATGCAACCAGCATTTGGCCATTTCCCTTCCGAAAATAGATTCCGATTGTGCAATCTCATTTTCATGATGTGGAAATATCAAATCATTCCCACCGCCGTGTATATCAAACGAATCACCCAAATACTTGAACGCCATAACAGAACATTCAATGTGCCAGCCAGGCCTGCCGTTACCCCAGGGACTAGTCCAGTTCGGTTGGTCTGAATTAAATTTCCACAGCGCAAAGTCCAGCGGATCCTGCTTCAGTGGATCTACTTCAATCCTGGCCCCTGATTCCAGTTCTTCTAAGGTTTTTTTTGATAGCTTACCGTATTTGTCAAAAGAGCGCACGTGGAAGTAAACTCCATGAGAAGAGACATAAGCATAACCTTTTTTCAGCAGTATGTCAATAAAAT
>JBPCNB010000390.1:0-2061 GCA_051001675.1 Nitrososphaeraceae archaeon
ACCTTATATTAACCAGTTTCGCGAATCTATTTGCCGGACCCGGAAATGACAGACAGGACAGAAGATAATATCCTGTGGACGCGGCTTACCGCAGTTACTGCAAAAGGAGTCTACACTGTAATCAACATAGGGCATTTATCTTTTCTCTTCCTTCTTCCCGCTTCGGTCGCTATCTTAGCAAGTTGTTGCATCACATATGGCCGCAGGTTTTGGCTATTATCTGAAATAGTACTTTTGTCACTCCAATATTCAAGTTGGAATGTCTCCTTCAATTTTCAGTCCGGAATTCCAAAATCATACCTCGAATGTCATCGTAGTCTAATCTATAACTTTCGGACTCCGAGATTGGTAACCATTCCATTTTGGTCGTATCGCACACAGGACATGTGGAGATGTATCCATCATCATTTATCAAACAAGATGCACACCAATAGCAAGACTTGCACATTAAGAAATATCTCTCAGCTATGAACTCGTTTTTGTTTTGATAAATAGGTGGTTCTGTTTTAGAGATGCTTACGACGGCAGACCATCTTCTTCTGGGTTTCCCCTATGAGGGTTATTGGTTAACATTGATCCTATTGAAAGTAATGGGCTTTAAGGTTCTCTACTATTCGACACAGTTGGAAGACACCTGCATTATGTTATGTGACAATACGCTCTTTTCGTGGGATTCTGTAGGAAACTACAAGATTTGAGGAACAAATAACCACATTCATCTAACAAAATATACGTATTTGTACATTAATTCTTGGTTTTTCTTATTTAGGAGTGGTGTAAGTAAAGTCAACTCCAAACGCCTTTGTTGTGTTAACTGTTACCTATGTTAAGGTTAAGAAAAAGTATGTTTAAATACAGTTTAAACATATCTGGAATCCGATGGTGAAGACAATAACCATTAAAGACGACGTCTACAACAAACTGATTGCTCAGAAAGGAAAGGATGAAAGTTTTAGCGATTTATTTGAAAGGCTTGTAGAGGAAAACCTGCATAGTGGCATTGATGCATTGAAGAAACTAAGAGGTTCCATAGAATATGATGAGGGCGTCAAAGAGAAAATTCTTGCAGATATTGCTTTGAAAAGAAGGGAGCACAGAATTTGATAATAATCGATACAGATGTATTGATAGAAATATCTGATAAACGATCTGAGAAAGGTGATCAAATATATCAAAAAATAATATCAAGCGAGGATGATGTTGCCATCACGTCAATAACAATGTATGAAGCACTCTATGGACTAATGAAGTACACAAAACCATTTCATCATTTGTTCTCATTTCATGTTTATGAATTTAGCAATGAAGATGCTCTGCAAGCCGCACGATTGGAGATTAGCTTAGAGAAAATAGGCAAAAAAATTAAAAGAACTGATATCATGATAGCATCAACAGCTATCAACAAAGGGGCAACATTGTACACATTTGACAATGATTTTCAAGCCTTAGAAGATTTCGGGTTAAGAAGAATCAGATAGTAATTCACAAAACTGAATGTATCCATTGAGTAACATCTTCCACTGGCATTTGGTTAAGGTATACAGGATGCGATAAAGCGAGTGCATAACATAAATTTTAGAATGGATATGGAACGTTCGGACTGCCATTAGAAAGTAAATTCAAATTAATATTGGAGGCAAATTGTACAATGCAAAAGTTATGGGTAACTCGATTCTACAAGAGGAAGTAAGATCATCTACCGGATTTAAAAATGGATGATTGAGATTGAAGGGATAAAATTTACAAAAGAGCGGGAGCAGATTAGAATAATAGAGGATGGAGTGGCTGTAGTAGGAATTTCAAATTTTGCTCAGAAACAACTTGGAGATATATTTTCGATAGAATTACCAAAAGTAAGTTTAGACAGATGCAAACAATTGCTATGATTGATTCAGTAAACGCTTCTTCTGATATTTATTCCAAAATCATTTTGACAATAGAACTAACTGAAATTAAACCTCAACTCTTATCCCCATAGCAGATCAGAATTATGATTTGTGCCTAATTAAATATTCAGACGGATTAGACGGGTATACGATCCTATTTCGACCAACTACATGA
>JBPCNB010000391.1:0-11677 GCA_051001675.1 Nitrososphaeraceae archaeon
AAATGCTGTGACATTTTCATCTGAACACTCTGGGCAGCAGACAATTATTGGACGAGGAGCAGGGGGAATGGAAACGGCTAGTGCTGTGTTACGTGATTTACTAGAAATTAAAAATACAATTTATGACATATAATACATTTTTATGGAATATTACTTGTGGCGGCCGCAGCAATACCTTAGCTTGCTACCTCCTTATTTTAGGTCACTTCTTATCAGTTTATTTTGAGACATATCATGTGTTAAGAACATTAAACCATGCCCCGACCGTTCGTGTTACAATTATCAGATTAAAACAGAATCTCTAACTAAATGAACGAAATACCTCCACTGTGTTGCATGATGGAATAAAAACAAATTTTTAAGAGGCTTAGCGAATCTTATGCCCCAGTCTTTTCGGCATCAAGAGCAAACATATTACACTTTGCTTTAGGAATAAATAGTGGAGCTTGATCCACAACAGTTGAAGGGAGAAGTAGATGCAAATTCATGAGTATCTGAACAGGTGGGTTAAATGAGGGATGCAAAATAGAAAACGGATTGATGTTAAAGCAAGTTATAAAAGGTATTCAATGTATTGGACTGATAAATGACAAAAGGCCTCAGACTCTCTGACGATAATACTTGTGACCATTTAACTGATCCGATCAATGGCGTTCTAGTTGGAAATAGAATAATTATCTGGGATATAGACAGTTCTCATAAATTGTTTGGAAACGGGTATTTCGGCAAACCCTTGGGCATAGCTAAACCGAAAGGGACGCAGTTTGATCATCCCCTTGTTCTAGATCTGGTTGAGGGATACTATCTAACGTTGAAATCGAAATTGAAATTATGTACTATGGATGGCAGTCCAATTACCGTTTCGAATATTAAATCCATATGTAAGAAGCAATATAATGAGTTCGATTCAAAATACTTAGTTTTTCAAGATCTGCGAGATAAGGGGTATATAGTTTCACCTGGAATTAAGTTCGGTTGCGACTTTGCAGTCTACGAGCAAGGTCCTGGTATTGACCACGCCCCGTACTTGGTTCAAGTATACAAACCGGGCTCCGACATAACTGCGACGGGAATTGTGCTGGCAGGTCGGCTGGCAACAACGGTTAAGAAACAGTTTATCGTGGCAATTCCTAAAACAAATGAGAAGAAGGTTGAATTCATCGGATTTGACTGGTGGCGAGCATGAGTCGGGTATCTTATCTACACAGCAGGTCTCTTCCATGCTGTTCGATAACTGCTGAGGCGGAATCCTTATTTTGTGGCAGATCAAACCCTACAAAGTTTTCTCCGGAAATCGTCAAAATCGTAGAGAATTTATTGGAGCCTTGGCATAGCCATCCTTTATATCTAATCGAATTTTTCACTATGTCAGCAATGCTTGGTTTCTTTTCACCTACTTCTTCGTAACATGAGAGTATCTCCCCGAACTTTACCTCTAATTGCTGGTTAAATTTTGTCAGATAATAAACAAACACTGCCGTTTTTTCATAATGGCTAACTGGTCTCTTTTGGTCGTTAAATTCCCTCAACCCGATTTTATTGTCGTTTCCTTTCAAGTCTACTGGTATAGGACTTAGAGTTGCTTGATGTCTGTTCAAATGTTTATTGCTTGTCTTCATTGAATGTGATGTGGCTAGTGTCGTAAATTCTCGTTGGTGAACATTTCGTTTGGGAAAAAATATTCTATCAGTATTTCTCACGTTATCAATCCTTCTTGCTACAACATCTTGAATCGCAGCCTTGCATATTTCTTCGAATTTCTCCAGGTGCCTCTCAACAAACGTGTCGTTGCCTTCAATCTCCACGATACCTTCCTTGATATTTATCTTGAACTTGGCTTCAGAGGGGCTCACCTGTTTAGCCACGCTTCAGACTCTAATTAACTTGTCGGTACAATACCGTATTTGGGTGGTTGCCAAGTTTTGTGAATGAATAGGATCGCGTGAAGCTATGATCAACGTTTGATCGGCATTCTAATTCGATAATAGGTTTGTGTTATCTTTTCTTTGATACGACGAAGTGACCCTATTCATCCGATGCAACTTGGCCGCAAAATTCCTTCCAGCTCGAGCAACCGGTCCGGTGGTCGGGCTGGAATGTTATCCAAATTCACAGAGGCATGTTCCGGAGAACTAATAAAAACGTAGCCTTACTAAAACATACATTATGATTTGGTTGTTTCGGTTGGCTCAAAAGTTAACTTTAATAACGCACGGAATCTTCATATGTCATGGAAAAGCAAGCTCTTGAATCCTCTTTAAAACTTTCTAACAAGGTTACTCTAATTACCGGTAGCGGCACGGGTATTGGCCAGTCGATCGCTAAAAGGTTTGCTGAAAATGGTGCGAATATTATTATCATGGGAAGGAGAAAGGAGCCACTCGAACAAACCACAACAATTTTGAATAACATTATTTCAAATAATGGTTCCACTGCCAGAGTGCGATCTTTTTCAGGCATTGACGTATCTGATGAATCCGGAATCAATCATATGTTAAAAAAGATAGCAGAAGAGTTTGGTCAAATAGATATCGTGATAAATAACGCAGGTGTATCAGGCCCAGTAAAAACATTTACTAACGCTAATTTTGGAGAGTTTAAAGATTGTGTGGCTATTCACCTAACCGGTACTTTTTGGACGTCCCGACAATGTTTACAGTTGATGGAAGATGGCGCCAAGATAATTACCATATCTACCTTCTTTACTGAAGAAAATCGTTACGAGCAGAGACCGTATAGGTTTAGAACACCCTACACAGCTGCTCAGGGTGCAAAAAATAGGCTTGCTGAAGCCTTAGCATGGGAGCTCACAGAGAAAGGCATTCAATCTATAGCGACTAATCCTGGACCTGTTCATTCCGACAGGATATACAAAACTGTCTATCCCAAGGCCGCAGCAGAGTTCTTGAGAATAAGTGGGTATTCAGAGCTTTCTTCTTCTCAAATCGATTCTGCATGCGCCAAACTACTACCGCTGCTTGGGGAAGATGAAGACATTGTGAATGCCGAAGTAAGAAAGGTCGCAGAGCAAATAGGACAAACAGATCAGAATAGGTCTGCGACAGATACCGCTCGCCTTATTCAAACATTATCCGACCTGATGAGTAAGATCCAAGAAATAGCAGAGAAGATTCAAAATAATACTAGAAATATGATCGTGGATGGGGAATTCCTTGCCCAGGATGACGTTGCAGATGTAGTATTGAATTTGTGTGATGACAAGTTGAGCAAGCTTATTAATGGCAGAATTGTGCCTAGCGATCGCGTCTTTTATCCAGTCCGACCTATAATCAGAACAACTCTTGACAATAAATCCTACCCTGCACAAGTTGATGAAAAAGTAGTCATTCTTATAGCAAATCCATTAACCAGACAAGATTTAGATCGGTTACATACTATCGCAAAAGGATTGCAACTAGAAGGCCTAAAGGGTTTAACTATATTTATTCAAAAACGGCCAGATTCGAAGGAACTGGAGGATTTTTCTTCTCAGGTGTTTGATTTGTCTGACGAAGGACAAATGAGAATTCAATTTGAAGCTGTTAGAAAAAAATTCGGAGTTATAGATGCGGTGATATATCTGACCGGAGACTACGACTATAACCGGTCTATTCTTTCTATTTCCAGAAAAGAATGGGATTCTCTTGTAGACCAATTCATTAATGTTCCAGCATTAATATCTAAGGAGTCAGTAAATGCAATGTGTCCAGGCGCGGTACTGGAACCTGTCAAATACAAGAATTCTGATGGAAAAATTATTTTAGTGGGTCCAGAAAGTCCAGCGGGAAAGAAAATCTCAGGGCTTGTCCGAGCAAGATCGGAAATCTTTAGAGGCGCATTGAGACCATATGCTGCTACCGTCAACCAAGAACTCGGTGAGGTATTAGGTTCACGCATTCGATTGTTCTTAATGCTTCCAGGGAATATAGAGGGATCTGGGTCGAATACCCAAAGACTTTCTCGCTCTGTAGTGCAAATAATCTCAAATATGGTCGGAAATAATAGCGACACGATCTTTTATGTCGATGAAGTGAGGACATGACATAATGGTCCTCCAACCTTACGAATCTTATATATTATGCTAAATCGAAATCGAGTAGCCTTATAAATTGGCGCTGGGCCCAAGATCCAGTTGCATCAGATGTCCCCATTGTGTGCATCTAAATTTTGGTGGCATAACAGTTACGTCGCCAACAATAATTCATTTTCAAGATTACACTAACAAATGAATAACAAATAGTCTGATCCAAGACTCAGTGTTTAGGCTGAGCCAAACAAATTCTATATAAGAGTTAACCAGGTCTAGCCTGTTGCTTCGCCAGCAATGCTCTCTTTTGGCTGACCGTCGATAATTTCGGCGGTGGCAAATCTGTTGCCTACTTGTACAATCCGGATCTTGGCATTTTGGCCGACCTTTCCTTCCTTCACAAAAATCACAAATCCCTGTATTCTTGCTATTCCTTCGCCCTTTCTACTTATTTCGGTTATTTGCACATCATATTCCTTTCCTGTTTCTACAGGTTTTGGGCCGAAGTTATCATTTCTTCTGAATCCTTCATCACTCATTCTTAATACCTTGATCCAAGGAAAAACAAAACCCCATATAAACTGTCAAAGGAATAGCACTCATTAAAAGCATCAGTTTGCACTATCAATCATGTTCCTATTCTGATGTGATCATCACAAATTCTGCGAAGACATTCAATGGCAGACAATGAAGCCAACAAACTTGTCCTAGGGTTATGGCGGCTCGGAATATTACTAACCACTATCGTAATTTCTCCGAACCTACCCTTGGCAATAATCTCGTGTTCATTTCGATTTGTGTGAGGATCTGCGAAAACTCTAACTCTGGTTCTCCTTGATCCAAGCCCCGCCAAGCCAAGTATCACCGCGACGTTTATGTTTGTCGGGAACATCTTGACAGCTGCCGCTGCATTTCCATCGTACAGTAATGTTCTTTTTTTTATGTTTTCAGATTTGATATTTTTTAAGTTGAAAAATGGAGCGCTCGCAAGCGCCTTGGGGTTTTTCGTGGTTGTGAGCGTCACAGAATCAAGAAGGTGCTTTGCGCTGCATATCGCATCGACCCCAGCAATTGCACCCGTCGGAATATAGATACGACTATCATGTTTTATGGTAGCAGCATACAACTCCTTTAGCAATTTAGAGTTGGATAAGGCACCTGTACTCATTATCATAAGACTCTTATTGGATGAAACTATTTTTTTAGCAAATTTCTTGACTGCTGATTGGGAAGCTGCTTCCACTATAATGTCTGCTTTTTTATACGACGACGACGATATCAGCTGAGAAAATTTTGAAAAGAGAGACGGATCATTGTTGTGCAGCTTATCTCTCAAAATTAGGGAGGCATTTTTAAAAGTGTCATACAGAAAAACTATGACAGCGTTCTTAATGTGAGACTTATCTATTGCCAGAGCCAGCTCACTGCCGATTGTCCCGCAACCTATCACTCCTATCCTCTTTTGCATTTGTGGTTCATATTCCTCGAACTACAATAGTCTTATATTTGTGACAATCATGGATCTGAGGGTTTCGATCCTCGATCTAGTGCAGTCGGTTTCTTGCAGAAAAAACACTAGTATCCAATCACTTCATCGTCTTCCCATCCGCTCAGGCTTTCTTTGACCAGGAGCTCTCCTTTTTTCAAATCGTTTAATGAAATTATTTCTATTGCGCACCCTCGAAATCTGGCTGAGTCTTTCTCTGCCCTCAATTTTTGGCGTCTGACCCCGAACTTTTCCGGCTTTTGTAAGGGAGCCATGTGTTGGCATAAGATCGCTTAATTTAAGCCTAATATATATGTGGTCGAAGATATCTCATGTTACTCCTAATTGCCAACTGGCAATAATTGCCGCAATGTGCAATTGTGAGGCAAGGTTAACCTCGATTATACTACTTTAAATGTCTTGCAGCCAGTGTTATATTCATTCGATGTCAGAGTCTAATTCATGTATCAAAGATAGAATATCTTACATAAAGAAAGAAAAAAAGGCAGTTATTCTGGCACATAACTATCAACTACCAGAAGTGCAGGAAATAGCTGACTACGTAGGCGACTCATTGGCACTCTCACAGATTGCTGCTGGTACTTCAGCTAATACTATAATCTTTTGTGGGGTGCATTTTATGGCGGAAACGGCCGCTATTATCTGCCCGGAAAAGGAAGTTTTAATACCTGATTTAGAGGCTGGCTGTTCACTAGCATCGACCATTAACGCAGCTGAACTCAATTCATGGATGCGGGAGCATCCAAATGCGGTCGTGGTAAGTTACATTAATACTACTGCTGAGGTAAAGTCTTTGTCGGATTATTGTTGTACATCTGCCAATGCTGTTCGGGTGGTAGATAGCATACCAATCGACAAAGAAATATTATTTTTGCCAGATATGTTCCTGGGATCTTATGTTGCTGAAATAACGAAGAGGAAAAACATGTTCGTCTGGCCGGGAGAATGCCATGTTCACGCAGGCATTAGAGCAGAAGATATTAACAAGATGCTCGAAACTTATAAGACTGCCGAATTACTCGTACATCCAGAATGCGGTTGCACGTCCTCTACTTTATACGATATCTCATCTGGTCAATTACTGAAAAAGGCCCATATCCTATCTACCGAAGGGATGATGAAGCATGCAAGGGCTTCCGGCTCGAGACAATTTTTGATTGCTACTGAAACAGGCATCTTGCATAGAATGCAGAAACAGAATATATCTAAAGAATTTATTCCTATCAAAAAGGATGCTATATGTAAGTATATGAAAAAAATAACGCTTGAAAAAGTGTACAACTCTATTTGCAATAATGTGTACCAAGTGAAAGTTCCAAACAAGATCGCTGACAAGGCGCGACTATCAATCCAAAGAATGATTGATTTGGCATAGCCAAGCTGTTTCCATTAAGTAATATTGCCTTATAACTTAAGTATAGAACTGAATTGGCAGGTGTTTAGTCTAACGAATAATAACAGTCTCATTTAATGCCTTTCTAAATACTAGTTTTTATAGCGCTTTACTATCCACTTAGACCAGAGGAAAGATCAGAACTTGTCTTATTTCTCAAATGCTCATGTATTCTTTACGATCTCTAAACTATAATCAATCGCCCTTGGAGAGTGCGTCAAGAACCCCACGGAGATGATATTAGGTTGGGCTTTCACATATTCTTTGATATTCCTAAGGTTTATGCCCCCAGATACTTCTATCTCTACATTGTTTGGCATGTTTAGTCCTCTTATGGCTCTTACTCCTTTTACAGCCTCAGAGGGGGTAAAATTGTCTAACATAATCACATTTGCACCCGATTTAGCTGCACGTATGGCCTCCTCTGTGCTCTTCACCTCACATTCAATTTTTGCTGCCGAGCCTACATTGGATTTCGCCATTTGAACGCTTCTTTCTATTGACTCTGCCACCGATAGATGATTATCTTTTATCAAGACCATGCTGTCCAATCTCATTCTGTGACTGTAACCTCCTCCAATCGTTATTGCCTTTTTATCAAAGGATCGTAATCCCGGGGCAGTTTTTCTAGTGCCCGCGATTCTTACTTTCGAATCATATTTTTCAACCCGCTTCACAAATGCTCTAGTAATAGTAGCTATTCCACTCATCCTCATAATTAGGTTGAGGGCAGTCCTCTCCGCCTTTAACACTGACCTTGCCTCCCCGTCAATGCTCATTACAATGTCACCCTTACTAACCAACGAACCATCCTCGATGACAATCCTAGCGTTACAATTGCAGACATCGAAAACGATCTGAGCTTCCTCAAGACCACATGTTATAGATTTGTTCAAATCAGTGCAAATAACTATCGCGTTAATTATTTTGTGGGGGGGTATAACACTATTACCCGTGATGTCTCCTGTCCCTATATCTTCCTCTAGGAATTTTATTATCGCTCCACGCCTTTCGAGGTAGCCAACAAAACCACCCAATTTAATATCTGTTGATACTATGAAACCTTTAATGCATACTTGTGTGGGGCATGAATCTCCAGCAACGATGCTATTCTAGACTTACTAGGATCAAATATTAGGATAATCCCATACCAGTCTGGAGTTAATTCCGAAGATTTGCAAATCGGACAGACCTTTCCTACAGTAACGGCCTTACACTTCTTACATGCTACTTCCCTAGGCATTACTTGGTGTTCACTCCTTTCTTTTCCTTGGCAGCAACCGTTGGCTGAGGTTGCCTAGCCTTCTTTATTTCCTGTTCGATCCATTCCAGCGCTCCTAAAAATGGTTGTCTGCAAGTTATACCAATTTTGCCCATCGAGGCCCCCTTTCCTAGGCTGACTGCAGTTACTCGTGAACGGAGTCGGGAACCCATTTTCAACGATCTAGCAGTTTGATTTGCAACAATCACTCCCTGTTTGACATCACTTTTGAGATAATCATCGGTGATTTGCGATAGGTGTAGGAGTGCATCAGTAGGACCAATTCTGACAAAGGCCCCGAAATCAGTTATCTCTACTATTTCGCCTTCAACTATCTCTTGTAATACCGGAAAATACGTCAAGGCCCTAAAGCTAACCTTATGGTATGTTGCTCCATCTCCTGCAATAAGTTTACCTGTGGAATTGGCGAAAGCATCTATAATCATTATTACGTATCCTATTTCGGGATTAATCAGGCTTTCATATTTTTCTTTCAAGATCCCAATCGCAGTATCCTTCAGAGAATTTGTAAGTTTATTAGGAGGAATCCTAACAACATCAGACATGTGTATGATTGCAAACATTCTTTATTGACAATCTTGGATATCTAGTTCAATTTATGAACCTTTTGTTAATTCAAGGACAGATTATTCCTGTGCAATACTAAATCTTGGATTTGTCCAGTATATCGAACTTTAAAGATGATTCTGTTATTTCGAATTTGGCATCGACATTTAACATCGTTTTAAGTGCAGAGAAAAAATACGCTTGAAAAAAAATCGAACCTTTCCTTCCCAGACGATGTCTTATGACAATGGTTCTGCCGCTTGACTGTATTATCTCGTCGTATGTCCCTAGGTGGCCATATCTACATATGATTTTTTCTATGTAATCCAGCACAGACTGCTCGTTAAGCTCTTTCTTCCAAAACATAATCGTATCAGATGGAATAATCTGACCTAGCTTTATTCCCATTTTATATACGGAATCGTCATCATATGTATCTAAAAGGAAGGTAAGAAATTCGCGATTAATCACAATCATGTCTATTTTAGACAAATATCGTGTGAATTCACAATATCTTTTCAATATAATTCCGACCAAAGCATTAACTGAGATTCCCATTCTTTCTGCTTCCTCGTCTAAAATCTTCGACAAATCGTTTTCAAATCGGAAGGATCTCGTAATCGTTGAGGCTCGAGCATCCTGGTTCTTAGCAGACCGCATCTTGACCACTCCAAGTATATTCATAGAAGTCATTATATCAAATTTGTGTTTATTTGAAGTGCTTTGTAATCATTTGTACGATATTATGGGGCCAAGCCCAGGTTGTACACATGTTACTTATATCAACTGTTCTGGGTGCATTCGTTATGGATCGCAGTTTGATGACCCCTGACCAAAGACCCTTGTCTCTTGACAAGGAGGAGTGCAGTCTTTGTAATAGTAAAGCAGTAGTTTATGATGCAGACAACAGTGAGCTAGTTTGCAGCGCATGTGGCATGGTATTGCATGATAATATTGAGTCGTTGGGACCAGAGTGGAGAATTTACTCTAGTGGTGATCTGGAAAGCAAAAGTAGAACAGGAATGCCTACATCGCTTGCTTTCCACGACATGGGACTTTCGACATTTATTTCCTATTCTAATGTAGACGCAAATGGAGCCGCTATCAGTCCAGAACAACTGAGTAAGGTTCAGAGAATGAGAAGATGGAATAAGATTTCGAGCAATAATAGAAGCTACCATAGAAATCTTAAAAATGCTTTCGCCATTCTCGGATCAATAAAGGACAAGCTTTCATTGAATGATGCATTAATAGAGAAATCTGCATACAATTACCGCAAAGCACTGGACAAACATATCATCAAGGGTAGATCGATCCGCGCACTTGTGGTAGCTTCAGTATATGCCGCATGTAGGGAACTAAACGTTCCTAGAACTCTAGATGAGATTGCAGATACTGCAAATACTGACTCAATATTTGCAGGAAAGTGTTATAGACTTCTAGTCCGCTACATGAAACTCCACTTACCAGTCATAGATTCCAATGCGTATCTTGCTAAGATAGCTAATAAGGCTAAGGTTAGTGAGACTACTTACCGCCGGGGACTTGACATGCTTAGTGTAATCAAAGAAAACCCAATCTCCCACGGAAAGGATCCTAACGCCCTAGCCGTTGCGGTCCTCTATGCGGCATGTCTTAAAGAAGGGGAAAAAGTTAGCCAGGCACAGATAGCAGTAGCAGGCGACACGAGTATTGTCACATTAAGAAAAAGATTTCAAGATGTAAAAAAACTCTTCCCATGAATATTTAATTTCTGAAGGATTTAAATAGGCTGGGAGGGGATTTTGATGATAGCATGGTAACAGTTGACCAAGTGCTCACTTCTTTGCGAACGGTTGTCGACCCGGAGTTGCATAAGGATATCGTCTCTATGGGAATGATCAAGGATCTTGCAATTACCGAGGGCAAGGTTTCGTTTAACCTAGAGCTTACCACTCCTGCCTGTCCGTTTAACAGCGATATTGAACAGGACGTCCGAACAGCCATATCAAATATAGGCGTAGAGAACCTTGATCTTAAAGTTACGGCTCGCGTAATGGAAGGTCGCGCCATATCCATGGATGAGTTAATACCAGATGTGAAGAATATAATAGCAGTAGCTAGCGGCAAGGGCGGTGTAGGCAAGACAACCATTGCTGTAAATTTGGCACTGGCATTGGCAAAAAGCGGAGCGAAGGTGGGGCTGTTGGATGCGGATATCTACGGACCAAGTGTCCCTCTAATGCTAGGGGCTGAGGAATCCCCTCAGGTTTTGAAAAATAAAATTCAGCCTCCAAATGTCGAAGGGATTAAAGTCATATCGATGGGTTTTTTTTACGAGCAATCACAACAAGCTGGTATTTACCGAGGTCCCATAGTTTCAGGAATCGTAAAACAATTTTTGACAGATGTCGAGTGGGGATCGCTTGATTATTTAATTATAGATCTGCCCCCAGGGACAGGAGACGCGCCATTGACAATGGCTCAAACCATACCGGTAACTGGGATTGTTATAGTAACCACTCCCCAAGATGTGGCTATGAATGTTGCCGTAAAAGCTGTGGGAATGTTTAGCAAGTTAAACGTTCCTATCGTAGGTGTAATTGAGAATATGAGCTATCTTCAGTGTCCTCATTGCAGCGAGCAAATAAACATTTTTGGCAAGGGTGGAGGCCAAAAAATAAGCGAGAAATTTAATATCCCTTTTCTTGGTGAAATTCCATTGTCTCCGCAGATCATGGAAGGAAGTGACAAGGGTAAGCCCATTATACTCTCTGAGCCGGATTCTATACAAGCAAATGCACTCAGAAAAGTGGCCAAAGTAACTGCAGGCAGAATTAGTGTTATTGCTGCAGCATTAAATTCTAATGAAGTGCAAGCAGATGAACAAACATCAGTATCAACATCTATATCGACCGCGCATAAGAATGGCCACTCCTAAGA
>JBPCNB010000392.1:0-1622 GCA_051001675.1 Nitrososphaeraceae archaeon
GTATTACTCAATATTCTAGTGTTCTCTTACTTGAGATACCGCGACCCTTTTGTAAAGGTAAAAGACAACCCTCTTCCAAAAAACCCTCCGCTATTTTCTATCGTAATTCCCGTCAAAAATGAGGAAGAAGACATACGACATTGCGTCGAATCATGTCTCAAACAGAGTTATGAGAACAAAGAAATCATTGTAGTAAATGACGGAAGTACTGACAAGACCGGCCAGATTTTAGATGATATTCGAAAGGAATGGGGAAGTGACAGGTTGCGAATTTTTCATTTATCAAAGAGTGTTGGAAAGAAGCAGGCAGTAGAAGTAGCAAGCAAAATTGCCAAAGGAGATGTTTACACTTTTATGGATAGCGATTGCGATATGGCGCATGATGCGGTAGAAAAGGCAGCCAAGATCTTCGTCGCGGATAACCAATTAGGAGCATTAACTTCCCATGGGAGAGTGCGTGGTGCACATAGCGGGAATTTGTTGCAGAAAATGCAAGACGTGTATGTAGATGGCTCTTGTAGGGCTGTAAAAGGAGCTGAAACTACCTTTTCATCCGTTACTTGTTGTTCAGGTTCATTAAGCTTCTATAGGAGAGTCGCGGTTCAGCATTTCATACACGACTGGGCCCACGACCAATTTCTAGGAATAGAATTTAAGTTTTGTACCGATAGACGTATGACTGCGTATGTGCTAGGAACTAAGCCCCCACTACCAGACGGTTCATACGATAAACAGGAAGAAAGAAACGAAGAACAAGAGCGCGGAAATAGTCAACACAGTATTAACAACGATAGCAACAAGAGAGACTTTCAGAACACAACCACCCAACCTCCAATACTTCAGATTGGAAACGACGATTTGCAAACGCTCAAAATGACATCAGATCCTGACATCGATGAAAAGCACGATCTACCTGGCCGTTCTTATTGGAATGTCCTTTATACCCAGAGTATAAGAGTAAATATTGGCGTACCAACAACACTTTTGGATTTACTAAAACAGCAGACAAGATGGAAGAAAAGTTTCATAAGAAGTCTATTTTCAACAGGAGGTATGTACTGGAGACGGCCTTTCTGGATAGCCATGTTGTACTATATACAGACTGTAATGAAATTTGTTCGCCCGTATATATTATTTCATGCACTCTTTGTGCTTCCTTTTGTGGGTGACCTAAGATCAACGGGGCTATGGTTCCTGGGGGTTATGTTCACCGGAATGATCTACGCAGTTGATTTCAGACTCCGCAACCCAGGTGACCCACTTTGGTTATATCGACCTATATTCACATTTCTAACTACCTTTGTTTACACGTGGCTGTTGCCATACGCTGCGCTAACTATAAAAAACAAGGCATGGAGATAAATGAATACTATAACCAAGCAAGGATTTAAAAATGAGGTGCAAAATAGGACTTTATATGTTATGAGGGACACATCTGATAACCGATATCATAGAGTAAAATGCTAGCTAGCAGAATAAATGAGTAAAAATGATACAACTTCGATGGTAAAAAAACCAGTAGAAAAAAAAATCAAAAAACGAAGATGGGATGCTGTGCTTATTGGAACAGCCATGTGCATAGCTTTCGCTGTGATACTCATGAGATTCACCGGCTACTGGCC
>JBPCNB010000393.1:0-6804 GCA_051001675.1 Nitrososphaeraceae archaeon
TTTTTCGCACTCTTCTAAATCCCCAGCTTCTCCTCCAGAATATTCATCTTCGCCGCCACCATCTTTTTCATTTTCATGTCCGGGATCGGATTCTTCTACTGGTTCTCCATCCTCGTTGCCACCAGGGACATACTTCTCGAGTCAAATTTACTGAACAGTCGGGAGAATCGCAGCGGGTGGAGCGGCCGGCCAGTCAAGAAAAACCAAGAAAGGTGCTCAGTCATTAAGATCTAGAATTCTGTCATCCCCTAGTTAAATATATTCTCATAGAGCACATTTACAGTCGTTCGCTGAGTGTGCCTCAGGACAGTTGATGATAATACCATTGATAATTGATTGACTATTTCTGATGTTCTGCGCGATCTATAGTCTTACTTTTTTCTCTATTAATTTCATCTGTAGTCAGTCCATTAGCCAAAATAATAATGCTGTTGTTGTTATCGTTATTACCCTCAGTAAAAAGAGCGGCATATGGAGAATTCGCTAAAATCTTAATAATAGAGTCATCATGAGGACGTATCCTTAGTTTCAATTCCTTTAGCGGAACTATCGAACCGAAATCATCAATATCAACCAGAGTCACTCGGACCTTTTTTTCTTCTATATCGAGACTATTTGTCTTGACTAACATATCGGCTTTCATACAATAATGAGTTGCTAGTTAAAGAAAGGATCGTCATCAGGTCGTCTGCGTCGACTAAGTAGGTGCCATCACTGTCACTACCTTCATAGACCCACTTACTGACTTCGACATTAGATTCATTACGACCATTATCATCATTAGTATCATTAGTTTAACGAAAGGTATACAATAAGCCAAGGCCAAGTGGAGAATTGAGTCAAAAAATGAAAAAAGAATACATCCCTTTCTATTAATCGTGGCCAGAGAAATTTGAAATAATCATGTGAGAATTTACTTATCTCAATATATGAACAGCATCCATGAAAAATCTTAATGCCTTGTGATCAGGAATCTTGAAATGCAGAAAGAATTAGTCTTTACGGGTGTCAATGTACTCTTAAGTCCTGTCTGCTATCTTATCAGAATTCCATCCAAGACCGTGTAATAATATCTTACGTGCTAAAATAGATCCTCGTGCGATAACAAATCGCCATGACAATAATGTTACCACACAGATTCACTGCCTGGTTTTAGCAGATCCATTACCAACAAGTAACTTATACAACAGAGCCTTTTGTACGTGTAACCTGTTTTCTGCCTCATCCCATACAACCGATCCGCTTCCATCTATAACCTCGGATGTCACCTCTTGACCGCGGGTCGCAGGTAAACAGTGCATGAAAATGGCATCTTTTTTTGCTTGCTTCATGAGTTGAGAATTGACTTGGTATTTGGGTACAAAAATATTTATTCTCGTCACTTTTTCGTCGTCCTTACCTATGGAAACAATCGTGTCAGTCATTACAGCATCTGCGTCATCGACAGCAACAAATGGATCATCGGTTATGTTCACTTGCGCACCTGAAATCTCTCCTTCGTGTTTTGCAATTGAGATTACTGGCTCAAGGGGTTCATAGCCCTTAGGACATGCTACTCTTATATTAATCCCTGTCTTTGCACACCCTATCAATAGATCATTACATACGTTATTGCCATCTCCGACCCATGCTATGCTAATTCCTTTTAGCTTTTTCTTCTGTTCCTTAACTGTTAAAATATCAGCTAGGATTTGACAAGGATGAAAGCTGTCTGATAGTCCATTTATCACTGGTATGGAAGCAGCTATAGCTAATTTTTGCAAATCTCTATGATCATAGACTCGAGCCATCAGACAATCTACGTATAGTGACAATGTCCGCGCTGTGTCTTCAATTGATTCTCCACGGGCCAGCTGTATAGTATTGGAATCCATATAAACCGCATTTCCCCCCATTTGATACATGCCCGCCTCGAAGCTGACTCTTGTTCTAGTCGACGGCTTTTGGAATATCATGCCCAGAACTTTTCCTTTAAGTACTTGTCTTGACCCCATATTTTTTGTCCTCATCTCCTTTTTCAAATCTTCAGCTAGTTTAAGGATTGAAAGTATTTCGTCTGAATTTACATCAAGTAAACTTAGAATATTCTTGTTACTTAAGCATGTCTTCGATGTCTTCATTTGAAAGGTACACAACGTCTCCATCATCTTTACTTTTGCGTTTAGGCTCGCCTCCTTGGTAAATTTCTTTTTGTCCTTCGCGGAGATCCTCGTTTAAGCTTTGACCCCCATTAATTTTGTTTTCATTCTCTTTTCCAGACTCTTGTAGTTTACTTTCAGTTTGTTGTTGTCGTTCTTGTTTCTGACTTTGTTTTTCTGTTGTCTGCTCTTCACCTATGTCATTTTTGCCCTTTCCCCATCTACCAAATAATCCTCCAAACCTGGATTTCTTATTTTTTTCTTCTGATTTATTGATATTGTCAACGTGATTTTTGTCATCGATGGGGGACGGCGAGGCCGATACTACCTGATGACTTGCCGTTAAGATTGAAGATGATGAAGTTTTTTTGAGCCCATCCAAGTTTTGGTTTTCGTTATCAGTCATTTTTTTGTCTATATCGCTTTGATTTTGATTTTCCCGGATTATTTCTTTTTCCACAGTCGTAGAAGAGTTTGTTTGATGTAATCTATCTGGAGGAGAGGATAAATTTTCCAGACCTGGGGATACAGATGATGACGGCTGTCCCACCTGAGTTTCTTTTAGGCCTTCTTTTTTCTCACTCTTACTAGGCTCATTTGATTGAGTAGATCCCTGATTTTGACCAGCTACAATTACTTCCTCAGACAAATCCCGTGTATCTTTATGTTCCAATTTTTGTTTATTCTTGAGGAGGCTATTTGCTGAAGAAATATCCTCTCCGAGAAGAGTCGAAGAGCGATCCTGAGCAACAACTGTTGGAATGTCTACAAAAATGGTTTCAATAAATCTACCAGCGTCAAATACGATTAGGTCGTCATAACCCTGACCTACCCCAAGGTAAAGGATTGGTTTTGATGTGATATGTACTATAGATATTGCTGCTCCACCCTTTGCATCAGCATCTATTTTGGTTAGTATAGCCCCATCAAAATTAGTATACTGGAAAAATTCTCTAGCCTGGTTTATTGTGTCATTTCCGGCCAAAGCATCGCCCACGAATAATTTAATATCTGGTTTGACTACTCTTACAATCTTATTAATTTCTTCCATTAGGTTCTTGGCAGTTTGCATCCGCCCGGCGGTATCGACTAATACTGCATCAATATGGTGCTTCTTGGCGTAGTCTATTGAATCTCTGCCGACGGCAGAAGGATCTGCGCCATATCTCTGAGCAATAACTTTTAATGATAATTTTTCAGCATGTCGGGAGAGCTGCTCTATTGCTCCCGCACGATGTGTGTCGCCAGCGGCCAGTACAACGGAAATATCATTCTTGTGCAGAAGATGAGCGACTTTTGCTACTGTGGTAGTTTTACCTGTCCCATTGATCCCGAGAAAGGCAATTACGAAGGGCCCTCTTTTGTTTTCTTTCTTTTCCTTGATTTTCTGTAAAAGATCTATTTCTCCAGTTTTGGAGAACATTTCAGTAAAGGCATTTCGGAACTTAATATTGATAATATTTTCCGCATTTTGTCCTTTCTCGAGTTTCACCCCAATAAATTCCGTTTTTAATTTTGCAACTAGGTCGTCGATAACTTCTTGAGCGATATCACTTTGTATCAGCGCTAGTTCCAAGTCGGATAAGATAATATTAATTTCTTTTTCGCTAAGTTCTTTTTGAACTATACTTCTTGTCGCATTCGAAAATGCTCTCCTAAGTTGGTCAAACATTTGCCTTGTCTCGGGTAGAAACGAACGGTATCAGTATATGGAGATATTTATCTCTGATTTATTCATGGTAGCTGACAGGTTAGCCTGACCTCGGTCTGGCTGGAGAGCTAGGTCCTGCATTTGCATGTCGTGGGCCAGAAGATTGCTGGAGCATATGGTTTATTTGTTCTTGAATTTGTGCCATGCGCATTTCTATTTGCTGTTTTTGTCCTGCAAGCTGTCTGGATGCAACTTCAAACTCTTTGATCCTTGACTCGATATAGTTAATGGCATCTTGTTTGCTTTTTTCTACAGTGACTCCGGCTCCCACATTTACTAACAGTTTATCAATAGTTGGAATCAATGCTTTCATATATACTCCAACCCCAACAGGGACCAATGATTCTGTCTGATTTTCAGATACTATATTATGCAATGCAGAAGCTGCAAGACGTGCCTCTTCTATTAGTCTTACAATAGTGGCTTCTTTGGTAACTATGTCATTCATGTATGCTTCAAGTAATCTTGACTGCTGCACCATTTCGTTGACCTTCTGTTCAATAGCACTATTCTGCTGGGGATTAGTTTCCTTGCTCATTAATATCAATTCCCAAACCTATCTTATAATTATTGTGACTAGCGAGCTCCTGATGGTTAGAAATGCTTCTATATCGCGCTTTTCCCCACGTTATTTCTAGATTTTTGAAACCTTAAAGATATCTGCTATTCTGACTTTCATCCCATAACGATTCTCTTCTCTTTTCATATGATTATATATTTTTAGCAACTCGTATGAATTTTTCAGCAAATTGAATCTTCCACGAATTTTTGATCTAATAAAATTAAATACGGTAGAATAAACTTCAAATTTCTTTAAAACCTCTTTTCTGTAATTTATTGTATCATGCAAGTTTCGAACCAACATCTCTGCGCACCAAGTTGCGGGAATTATCCCTTCTCCGAGCAGAGGATATACAGTTCCTATGGATTCTCCTACCCCAATGACCTTTCTACCGTCCGTGAAAGGCTCACAATTTTTTGGAGGACTAATACGTACAGGTCTTCCAACTTTTTTTATAATTTGGCATTTGTAACGACGCAAAAAATCGTCGACAAACCTGTTATTTTGCCTGCGTTCAAAGTCCCCTGCTCCTATATGTGCGTATCCATCGCCGAGAGGGAAATACCAAAAATAGCCTGCCATTGAAGGAAAAGCCTTCAAATAAAAGTCATCAAATGGAGTCTTATCTCTCTCATATTTGACCTTATACTGAATACATGGGATCCAGAATTCTTCATTCGCTTTTGGGAGGTAATTCCTGTGAAATCCTGTAGAGTCAATTATCATATCGAAGTCAGATTCAAGGTTCTCTTTCTTGGGTACCTTGCCGTATTCAATTTTAGTTCCCTTAATCATATCCTGAATCAATTTTAGTTTATCGTAGATAACCATACCATCAAGTTTGATGTCTATGCATTTTCCCGTGTTCTCAACAGTATCAATTGAGTCGAGATTTACCTTCATATATTTTCCACTATGCATTATGTAACTTTCAAAGTCAAGACCGCAATTCTTAGTTAAACCCAACATCACATTTTTACAGGTTGCCCATGCGCATACAGCATCATGTTGCTTTTCAGACATCCTTTCAAATCCCACCACGCTGTTATCATGATCCTGGCTGAGCTTGCTCATAAGATATGCTCCTGCCACTCCAATACCGACAACCGCGATTTTCATAACTAATGATAGGTAGAATAATTATATCTCAATAAATACCATGCATATGTAGAAGACGAATCATAGATTATTGCAACAACTAACAATGAAATAATGATAAAGATCCCTAGTTTATGACCATTTGTTGACCTATACATGCTACAAAGGTTTTTTCGACATTTTGTTATGGCCTAGCGTTCTGCTCATCTGCTAAGAGTAACCATAAACTATTGTTATGGGGCCGGTAAGTCAGCGGATTTTACACTCTAACCCGTTTCTTTTCCCGATTTTGGTAGCTAAGTTATTGCTTCCCATCTTCGGTGTTATATAGAGGAAAGGTCATCTAAACGCGTCTCGGGAATCTTGATTTACTCATGACCGTTACCATAAGTAGGATAGTTCAAAAATATGCAAGGAATAAGAGTAAAGTTGCAGCAGCACATCACAGGTCAAGAAGGGGAATTGACTGGCAACGACGGGGAGCCCATATCTCAAGTAAGGTTCATTAAGTGCCCGATTAAGGATAGCTAGGCAAGAAGTAGACCATTCTGATAATCAGAAATATCGACTCCGCAATATTCATCGGTTAATATAATCGGTTCCTAAAATCTATTCCAGGCCTTACGCCGGGTCCTTTCAATGCGTCTGAGGGATCTCAAAGAGAAGCTTTCATTAAATGCGCCGAGGAAAGAGATTGCCGATGATACTAAGGAGGCTTACACCGAAGGGTAAAGACATGCTGACCATCTGGATGCAATTTACGCCATTGGGTTTCAAATGCTATTCCAATATGGTATTTGAGGACAAGGTTCCTAGGAGGTTAACCGAGATCTTTCCACAGCCAGAAGCAACTAAGTGATGGGTATACACATGAATTAACACGTTTCATATACAACTAGCAGCTCCAGCCCTGTATCTTTAGTAGGCATGGATAAAGACAGCTTCAAAATAAATTTTGACTTAAATATATTTAGAACCGGACATCATTATTAAATTGAGTGCCAATGTCTCGATCGTCCCCGTCAAGGAAAGTCAATATACCTGGATCTGCTCGCACTGGACTAGTGTTGTTGTTCTTGGGGGCACTTCTGGTAGGCATTGGGAGCTATTCCGATAGGGGAGCCCTTTCCCTTTACGGATTAATTATTGCAGTCGGTGGTTTTTTTCTATATATTTTGACCTCGGTAATACGTGCCAGACAGACTAAACGAACCGGTTTGAAACCCTAGAACTAATGACTAATGTCAGTAGATAATGTCCTATGTATTCATTCTATATATAATGCGGGTTTAAAC
>JBPCNB010000394.1:0-1706 GCA_051001675.1 Nitrososphaeraceae archaeon
GTACTATAGATTCTAACGAATTGCGAGTGATCATTTCATTCAACCCCACCAATGGCTGTTGTTCTTCCAATGGCTGTTGTTCTTCCAATGGCTGTTGTTCTTCCAATGGCTGTTGTTCTTCCAATGGCTGTTGTTCTTCCAATGTAATCATTACTTCTTTGGGCTCAGAATATTGTTCCGCATGGGCACTAGTTTTGCTAAGCTCAGGATGAGCTACATTTGAGAGGGTTGCAAATAGCAGAACAATTGAAGAGATGTAAAGGATTTCATTTCTCATATTTGATTTTAAGCATAATTATTCAATATTTAAGAAATGTTAAAGACAGTATCTGTTTGGATGTCGGTAGTAAACTATACTCCCAATTGCCGTCGATATTCCAATTTCCTATTGTAACTTGTGTTACTTATCTGAAATTATTATGAATGACTGAAAGAAAAAAAAGTATTGTCATTTCTATACAGGATTTGGTATCTAACAGAAATCCCTTGCTATGAGATTCATCGGAAACGTCGACTAATTTGCAGTACAGATAGCATCCCCTTATTCCTCCCAAGAAGGCTCGAAGATCTTCAGATTATGACCTACACTTGGATCGAGATCTTGGCTTTTACTATCTTATGTTTTCCGTTTCTCTTTAATACAAAAGTTGAGTAAAACATCTTGTAAAGTTGGGTTTAGGTGCCTTTATCTAAAAGTCTTCGTGTTGCACACCCGGTGCTGATAAGAAACTAGTTTGGACTAATTTGAGAATCAATAGTTTGAGTTTCAGTTAAACCACACTCTTTGCATTTGAGCTTTATCGCTTTTCTAATGATGTCGTATTGTATCATCTCTCCCCCACAACATGGACATTTCATCTGATATCATATTGAAATCGCCCGTGATTTAAGAATATCATTGCTTAGCAATCAAGTGTGGGTGTTGAGGATTCAAACCTATGGTTACCGTTTCCTGAAAGTAATATACTAGAATAGCGGCGTTTCTCATTTTTTAGGGATTTCTAGTTTGCTTTGTAAGAGAGTGAATTTGGAAACCTACGGTTATTAAGTTGAACTTCTTCCTTTCCTCGATACTCAAATTCTATGAATATAGCCTCTTAATTGTGAGGTACGAATTAGAATTGAAGGGATTATTTTACCTCTGCTTTTTCGAATCAAAATTCACACAGATTAGTCTACTTCCTCCTGACAATCCACACCTAGAAATTTAGACTGGTTCATGGATTATTGGGAGCCATATCATTCATCTTTTGCAAGTGCTTGATCAACTCTTTTAGAACTTCAATTTTTCTGTTAGGCTCCGTTGCAAACTGGATTACCCCGTCCAAGAATACTGAAACAGGAGTGATTTCCTGCTCTCCCACAACCTCAATACCTTTAGTTGTTATGATATAGTTCTTCGGGCTTGGACTTCGTTGAATGCCACTAAGCAAGTAATTTTGGTTAACTGCCATTGTTGAACTAGATACAAGATAACGTTCTTTGACTTTTTCTGTTAATTCTAAAATCCTTTGGTTTATGACTTCTATCATAGCATCAAGCTCATTAATCTGCTGAAAGATACGCTCTGTATCAGTAACCATATATTTGAATATGCATCTACCATGCATAATAACAATCTTTCCTGCCATGAGAACATTGGTTTTATACTCAATTAATCCTACCGGCAAGTTCGTAATCGAAGAACTTTTAATAATTTACTGGAC
>JBPCNB010000395.1:0-5134 GCA_051001675.1 Nitrososphaeraceae archaeon
TAGCAGAACAACTCCTTAAGCATGCCACTCAAAAATTGCCGACCTACTTGCTACATGGGAAAGGAAGGAAATTACCTGCAGAAATAATTCAGCACCGAAGTTGATTATGGCTCGTATAGTCGGAAAACTTCATTGAATTCATTTTCTAACACCTGTGATCTTTTATTCTTCAGATCAAGAATAAGCAATGGAACATCAGTTCTAATTCTTCTTTATCAAAGATAACGGTGGAGATAATCTATTCAGCGAACCTGTTTGGTATTGTGTTTCGAAGACCCGTTATGGAAGATCAGTATTTCAATATTCCTCGACTTGTTGTAGTCCACGATTGAGTTTAGCCTCTTGTCTAATCATCATGATCTTTTCCTCAGACACATCATCCTAGGTAGCAATGTTCGCTAATTCTTGTACGTCTTTCTTGATATCTTCTATGAGGGATGTTATTACTGTTATTATAGCCAAAAAATTTTCACCATACTGAACTGCCTATGGTCATAGACGCGATTGCTGCACTCCATTTATTACGAATGAAGAAATTGTTGACTTATAAACATCTTGACGAGAGTATAAGCATAAAATTTGGAAGAGATTCACACGTACATCAGGTTTCCAATCAAATAGCATTGAACTAATATGGCAAACTAAAACATGCCTGAGGAAAAGAAAGTTTAGATGCGATGCATAAAAAATAGATTAGAATCCCATGACTACAATGATCGTTTGAACGAATCAATGTCTGCAACGGGGTTTAGTTCACTAACTTCACATTAAATGAATAATTCCATTAGGTGATTTGGGAGATACTGAAGTACAATCAGAGTAATTTGCCTATGAATAAGAACTTTTGAATTGGTAACGGCAATAAGGAAGAACAGGTCTAAACCTTTATCATTTCACCACTTTTTTCCTGCACTCTGACGTACATTGTAGTATAGGTATTGCTGGGCATAGCCGCAATAATTACCAAAATAATTTCTAACATTTTTTGATATTATCTTGTACTCACGTGCCGTTATTTTTTCACCTGCGATTGTTTTGTCCCTTATACTGAAGTTCTCCTCGTCATTCTTTAAAAGCCAGTTGTAATTTTGGCACAATACTCTTGCTATCCAAACATCTATAGGAAATGCATCTAGTTTATCCAGCGAGAATAGCAATATGCAGTCAGCAACTTTGTTACCAATACCATATACCTTCAATAGCTCATGTTTGGCATCCTCATATGGGAGTCGTAATAAAGAACGTCTATCGAGACTACCATTAACAATGCTTTCAGCAACAGCTTTGACGGCTTTGGTTCTATACCCAAGACCGCATAGACGCAACTCCTCATCGGTGGCTCGATTTAACCGCGCGGCAGAAGGAAATGTAAAAAACTGCTTACCATCGACAATTACTTTATTTCCAAATTTTCTACAAAGGTTATTGAGCATTCTCCGAATCATAGAAATGTTAGTATTACTTGCACACACAAATGAAATCATACATTGATCAAATTCTTGGCGCATAAGACGTAGTCCTGGATATCTACTTAATGATTTGGATACAAGAATATCCTTAGGAAAACTTGAGAAAATCTTACATAAATCATCGTCAAGCCTGAAAACCTGTCTCTCCCATAATGGAAACCGTGGGAAAGACAGAAATCGCATTCCGCAATTGTTATTATCGATAGCAGTTCCACTTTTTCTAGTAAGCCAATCAGACGTAGAGTTGGATAGTTTAAGTACATATTCCCCGTAAATGCCATACCATGAATTGTCATATTTCTCCCATAGAAACATCTGACCACTATTAATGCTGATTTCGGGATCAAAAAAGGCGTTGTTATTTGTGTATGGATAAGGAAAAGGCTCTGACACAGCTGACTCTAACAGTTATTGAACTTATCGTTTACCCGAAGCATTATAGAACTTTATTGCTCTCTTCATTTATCTTATTCAAGTCACTTTGTAGAACCTGAATTATTTTAGGAATTTCCTTTCCTGCACAAGAAAAGCAAATTTGTTGTAAAGACAAAGGATATGCAAAATATTTCTCGTTCATGCCAATATCTTTTTTACATGACACGCATCTTTTTATTTTATATGGGTCAGTATTTTTAATTATCACATGCAGAAACCAATTATTTATTGTACAATTTATACATTACATTAGTCGAGAATTTATCCCTGGGATGTTAATAATAATCTGATATGCTTCTTGTATTATTCACACCTCTATGAGTTCACCAGCGTCAGGTGCCTTCGCATCATGACCATATTTCTGCTTAATTTCTTCTGCAAACTTGGTACAAGACAGGCCATCGCCATGAACAGTTAGCACTTTGGGGTTGCCTTTCACTCGATCAAGGATCTCGAATAACTCACTTCTACTGTTGTGTCCTGAAAATTCGAAACGTTTTACATCCGCTAAACATTTTCTCTCTCTCCCATCAAATATTGTGACTCTTTTCTCAAGTAACATCTTGCCCGGAGTACCTTCGCCCTGATACGATACTATGGCAATACCATTCTTGTTGTCTTTTGCAATTTCTTGTAGATAAAATACCGCGGTACCTCCCACTAGCATGCCTGCAGGAGAGATTATTACACATGGCTCCCTTACAACCTTCTTTCTTCTATTCCATCCACTAATCCATTCCGCTTCTGTTACTGCTTTTTTAAAAATCTCCGGGTCCCTTAGGAATGTCGGGTGTCTCATCATAATCTCATTTGCCTTAAGAGCCATTCCATCCATGACTACCTTGTGAGGAAAATTGTGTGTTTTCAGAACACAAGCGATTTCTTGTGCCCTTTCTACTGAGAAGGCAGGAATAAATAACGTTCCTTTCCGTTCGATTACTTCATAAGCAAATTTTAGTAATTCAATTTCGGATTGTTCGCGCGGCGTTTGTTCGGTCTGAGAATAGGTGCTCTCTATGATCATCAGATCGATGTCATCGAGGTTCAGATCTGCTGGTCGAAGAAGTTTTGAACCTCGTGTATTTATGTCACCTGTATAAAATAGACGCTTTCCATCATATTCCACCATCACAGTCGAACCACCTAAAATGTGGCCAGACTCATGTAATGTTATGTTTATATCATTTATTTTATACGGCTCTCTAAACTGCAAATTCTTGGAACGTTTCATCATTGTCATGAGATCTAGGTATTCAAATGGTAGATAAAATCCAGAAATCTTGATCATATCCTCTATGAGCAATTGTGACAACTCAAACGTTGGAAAAGTGCCAAGAGCTTGTACTTCTGTAGATTGTGACAAGAATAGTGAGGGGACAAATCCAGAATGGTCCAAATGAGCATGACTAATCACAACGGCGTCAATATCCTTTGGTTTAACATGCATAGGAAAAATGGGTTCCCTTCTTAGGAGAACACCATAATCCATCAAGATATTTGTATGATCCGCACTTACGAGGAATGCCGAACGGCCTACTTCTTTTGCAGCGCCTAAGACAGTGACTTTCAATTTTATTCTCAGACTTATTGTATTAGTAAATATTTTAAGTCTTTCATTATTAGTCAAAATCGATTGTTAAGTTCTCTCGATTATTTCTCACAGGAATTTGCAAATATAACTTCCCATAACCTAGCCTTTGATTCAATTTCTGAGGTCGGGTTATCTAATTTTTCATGGTATTTGAATCCGCACTCATCCAAGACATTTTCAAATTCATAGCGTTCATTGGAAGAAATACGATCTTCTTGCTTAATGCATTGCACAAGTGCAGATGAAACTACATCTGACTTAGAAGGTTTACTATATACGTACCATAGATTATGTGCTGTGCGTAATTTGGACAAATCTTGACGAGTCTCATTAGGCATATTTGTATAGTACCTGTTCATAAGCTCTGTATTAATATCATCCCATGAGGGAGTTCTCCAGGTTGCAATTCTTTTAAACCCATGACCATCAAATTCTGCTCCTAGACTAAGACCTTGATCTATAGTAGTAATTATCACGTCGGTTCTGGCCGAGACCTTATCCCTAAAATCGGCTCCAGGTTCCATCCAACCTACAAAAATAACATCATATGCCTGGTTTATTCCCCAATCAGCATCTGAGATATCAATGAAATCTGGTTTTGGCTTATTACAGGCATAAAAAATTTCGGCATTTTTCTCAATGCCTCTAGCATTTGGAAGATATTGTCTTATCTTTTCAAGAAAATCACCATAGCCGCATCCAACATCCAAATATCTTGGATTGCAGCCAACGGCTCTTGCAATAGAAGTTATACGGAGTACGTCAACTTTTCTATATCCAAAATAGCTCCCACAGAGAAATGGGAAACTGTAGCGCTCATGATAACGAGAAACGGCATACCGTCGGAAATATTTTAGTGACAACATAGCTCTTTGTACATCTTCAGTTCTGACTGGCATTCCAGGTGTTCTGTTACTACAAAATACCTATTTATTTTCACTTATGTAATAATTATTGTATTCTCTTCCCATACATCTTTCACACAAAGTTAGGAGTATTATAAAAACTATTTGCGTCCGTTGCCTGTTATTGATTGCCCCCATTCGAGAATGATAACACTGGCGTTAGACACCTGGAGGCAGCCTGAATACTTGATTTCGTTGGCATGCAGGCATTATTCATCTAGGTCTTCTATAATATACATTAAAGTAGCTATATCTTACCTCGATTAACCAACAAAGACCATGTTCATAAGTTTTGTCAATTAACAAAGAAAACTATATCTGCTATATGACACAATAACAGCAGGAGAGGCCTCAAAATAGGACTATTGAATGCGATTAGTCGAATATTACTTCCCACAACGGTTTAGCTTGATCCGAGGGTGACAGCAGGTTTTCCTTATAATGGAAGCCACATTGGTCTAAGACAGATTCGAAATCAAATCGTTCTTTAGAAGATAGTTTGTTTTCTTTAGCTACACATGACCTTAGCCCAGCAACAACTTCGTCCGATATACTTGGCCGGGTGTAGATATACCAAAAATTATGAGCAGAACGCAGTCGGGCCAACTCATACTTAGTTTGTTTAGATAACATGGAAGGTGGTGTATAGCATCTGTTCATCAGTTCTGTATTTACATCTATCCAAGAAGGTGTTCTCCACCAGGCTATTCTTTTAAACCCATACTCCTCATATT
>JBPCNB010000396.1:0-2226 GCA_051001675.1 Nitrososphaeraceae archaeon
CTATTATGATAAAGAGCTTGGTCGCTAACCAATGTCTTAAAAGTTAAATGGAATAGTAGAATAGAAAAGAAGGAATTTAAAAATATTCTGAATTTAGGAAACTTCAGGAGATACAGATTGATAAAGATTACTATATGGTTAATTCAGTTGGTACCAAAAAAGTAAGACTTGTCGATTAGTTGTCGTTAACCTTCGACCAATTATCTAAATCCATTAATATTAGTATCAATAAAGAGCTAGAAACCTAAATCTGGCTAATTTCGTATGTTGTATGACTGAATGGTAAAATTGAGTCAAATTTGGTGCACATTCCACCGAACCCGCTGACTATACGGGTTCTTATACCGCCGTGCCACACTACAGATTGAAGAATACGTCTGAAACAGGGGGGATCATCTAAACCATGGCGATTACACTAAACACTACATTAAGCAAAATTAATTGCCTACCCAATGTCGATAACTCGAAAATAATTAAAGATTTTTATGAATATATGAAAGCCAACGGAACTTCAGAAAACTATCAAAACCAGAATATTAAAGCTATGATCGTTTTTGCCAACTATCTGGGACCAGATATCAATTTCCTTGATATTAAAAGCAAACAGCTGGTAAGCCAAAAGTAAGTTAGTAAGTATGCAAATACTACCAGATTTTAATAATTGTTATTTGTATACAAAGAATATGAAATCTATACAGATTAGAAAATATGGTGGTAGCGAAGTAGTCGAAGTGAACAAGAAGGCTTCGGTACCAAGTATATCTTCAGGAAAAATCCTAGTTAATGTAAAAGCCTCTGGAGTTAATCCAGTGGATTGGAAAATTCGTGAAGGATACATGCAACAGGTTATACCACTTCAATTCCCATCAACTATAGGAATGGACTTTTCAGGTGTTGTCAAACAGATAGGAGAAGAAGATGCATCTGCGGATTTCAAGCAAGGTGATGAAGTATATGGACAAGCCTCGGTCTTAAGTGGTGGCTCAGGAGCATTTGCAGAATTAGCTTTGGCAAACGAAGATAGTATAGCACACAAGCCAAAAACGCTAAATCAATTAGAGTCCGCAGGTTTACCTACTGTTGGTGTTAGCGCTTGGCAAGCACTTGTAGAAAACATTGGGTTATCAAAGGAACAAAGGATTCTAATACATGGTGGAGCAGGAGGAATAGGGCCTATAGCCATACAACTTGCAAAGCATTTGGGTGCATATGTAGCAACAACAGTAAGTACGAATGATAAACAATTTGTACAAGAATTGGGATCAGATCAGATAATAGACTACAGAACTGAGAATTTCGAAGATGCAATACATGACTATGATGCAGTTTTTGATACTGTAGGTGGCGAGACGTACGAGAGGTCTTTTAAGGTCTTAAAGAAAGGTAACAGCATAATTGTTTCCATGTTAGAGCAACCAAACGCAGAGCTAATGAGTCAATACGGAATCAAAGCAGTATTTCTCTTCACTCAGGTAAATAGACAGCGATTGACTAAATTAGCACAGTGGGTAGATTAAAATAATATTAAAGTGAATATAGACAAGACATTTCCACTAGATGAAGCTGGCAAAGCACTTGACTACCAAAAAGATGTACATCCCAGAGGCAAAGTAGTCTTGACTGTGTAAGCTTTTGGACCATTTCATAAAATCTATGCAGAAGGTTAAGATGAGAAGCAGTAGCAAAAACAGCAATTAGAAAATATCTAGCAAGTAACCTGACTAAGTTATTTATTGAGCTGATACGGTCAGTCTAGCCAAGTTAGTAGTCTATTACTGCCATACTTTAATAGTTCAGTAACGAAGCTTAACTATATGGACATTAAAAAAAGATCTCCTTACCTATTTTTATTATACTTTATCTTCATAGTAGCAACAACAAATATAGCTGTCGCACAGGAGTCTAATCAAGGTACAACTGAAGACTTTGAAATCGGTAGTCTATGAACCTATAGTGTATCCTATCTACAGTTCTCCTACATATTATACTTGTGTATATCCTTTTTCCTTATATCCATATTCCGGATACTACAACTGTTTATATCCTTATTACATAGATCCAACAATCACTCTTACGATAAGATATGGTTGAATTAGCTACGGTTAAATCGGTGGGTAAGTTTCCACTTACTAAATACGGTAGTCCATACCAACTAAGTTAGTAGTCACTACTGTAGTTAAATATTCGTCTTACCTAGCAAAGTTATGCAAATAGGAATTGATAGCT
>JBPCNB010000397.1:0-2105 GCA_051001675.1 Nitrososphaeraceae archaeon
TAAAGCATTGCTGTTTCAGAATTATCGTTGTGTAAAGGTACAAGTTCCTTTACATTCTTGTTTATTCTCTCAATCATCTCTCCTTTACTAAAAACAAGATCTGGCGCCCAGATACCAGTCCCATCTAAGGGCATAAACTCTATGAACTTGACAACAAAGCCTGTGTCCCTTGCAAATCTTGCGAAATCCTCAACCTCTTCATCATTCCATCCTCTCATAATAACTGTATTTATCTTAACCTTGAGTCCTGCATCATGAGCTGCTCTAATCGAGTCTAATATTTTCGAAACACCATCTATACCACACATAGCCTTAAATCTGTCAGCTCTGAATGTATCCAGACTAATATTTACACTTCCTAGTCCCGCGGCTTTTAGCTGTTGGATCTTTTCCTGCAACAAAAGCCCATTTGTTGTCATTCCAATTGACTTTATTCCATTTATCTTTGACAATGCTCCAATTAGAGTTTCTATATTCGGTCGGATAGTAGGCTCACCTCCTGTCACTCTTATTTTTTCTACACCGAGGCTAACGAATAAAGTAGTGAGCCGAGTAATCTCTTCATAACTTAGAATATTGTCTTGTTCAAACCAATCAGTATTATTAAATGGCATACAGTATACGCAACGCATATTACATCTATCTGTAACAGAAATCCTCAATTTTCTTGCAACTCTGACATAACCATCAACCAGTTGATTTTGCAAATTCTGTGCACCCTCTATATACAAATATTAAGATAATCAAACAGTCGAGTATGTTCTACTAATGCCACTATTAATATTTAACATCCTTTAGAATTCAAGATACTGTCGTTATTGTTATTACTGCCTTCCTAGATTCAACTGTATGGTGTATATACAATATCAAGATAACCTACACATCTACAAAAAAGGAAGGTATTGACTTATTGACTTTTCACTTATATTACACTTTATTTATTTACCCATCATCATTCCAGTGTTCGGGTCCATCATCTGTCCAGTTGTTTTACTATCAATCATAGGCATTCCAGTGTTGGGGTCCATGGACATCATCATGTCAGTCTTATTTTCCATCATGCCGGTTTGAGTATTCATCGTCGTCATCATTCCAGTTTTATTGTTCATCATCATCATCATTCCTGTTTCAGGATTCATCATTGTAGCCATTCCAGTTTTAGGGTCCATCATCATACCGGTCTCTGGATTCATCATCATTCCACTTTTATTATCCATCATCATTCCACTTTTATTATCCATCATTACTGCTGATGCGTTGAGTGGATGTAGGCTGCCAATGACAGATAGTGATGTAACAAGTACTGCTAAAATGGCAATTTCAGATAGAAGTTTATAGTTTATTGGTTGTTCGTTACACATTGAGGCAGGTGTTTAGACGTTCTATTAATACTTTATTCCAGATTACACCCAAATTGTGATTAGGGTTAGCATATTATTCACTTATTTAGCCTGATAAAAGAAATCATAAAATGTGATGTTGCAAAAGGAAAACTTGTCTTAAACTCATTTCTTGCAGAAAATATTGTTTTACACTTATTTAGTATTATTCAGTTAACATAGGAAGTAATGCCAGACCCTGATGCCAAGCGTTTATTTTGGTATCTTTTTGTTGGCTCTAAAGGAGGTTATAATAGAGCCAAGATTATTGATTTGTTAAAGGAAATGCCATATAACGTGAATCAACTTGCAGGAGCCATGAAACTTGACTATAAGGCAATTCAACACCATATTTTTTTACTTGAAAAGAATAATATGATTACTAAAAAGGGAGAAAAATACGGAATATTATATTTTATTTCTAATTATCTTGAAGCAAATATTGACGCTTTCAGTGAGATAAAATCTAAAATAAAAAAGGTGTAACCAAAAAACCTCTCTATCAGCCAACCTATCTATCTACCCTATTTTCCCAGGGATCTGGAACAAAAATGGACAAAAGTAAATAAGCGAATTCCCACCTTTTGATCTTATCATCTATGGAGCCTTTGATTAGTGCTAATGCAATTGTAGCCCTGGCAAATGTAGGAGTTCTGATAACCCTGCTTATCATCTACGCAAGAATTTATAAAAATACTAAAGCTGTCTTTACCATTGGTTTAATGC
>JBPCNB010000398.1:0-1334 GCA_051001675.1 Nitrososphaeraceae archaeon
GCATTAATGGACGTATCACTTTTACCGCTCTTCATAGTACCGGCTTTAGTATTGATAGGTGTTTCACTTGTTGCAAAATTCATGACTGTATATTTGGCAGCTAAATCTCAGGGTTTTAGCAAATTAACATCACTGAGAGCGGGGATTGGACTATCTTCTTCTGGAGGAGAACTTGCATTGGTGGTGGCAAAAGGTGGTGTTGATGTAGGTGTTACGAGTTCCTTTCTACTGCCAATGGTTGGCGCGATGACTATAATTACTACTTTTATCTCTCCCTATATTATCAAATTCGGATGGAGATTTGCAGAAGGTTTTCTTGACAAAGATCAGAAGGTCGACTAGATTTTCGGATAACGCTTTTCATATGGGATAATGGTCAATCCAATACGGAACCGTCATTTTCGAATTTCTGTTCAAGGAGTATGGTGAACCCCACGTGTCCGCAGTCGTCTGTATTACAACTTTTGCAAAACGGCACACCATCATGTGTTTCAACCATTACATCATGATTAAGGATATTATCGTATAGAACAGTAAATCTGCTATGCATAAACTGCTTTAAGATAACCGGATTGCTTGAAGCAGACATTTTATCGTCGGAACTTAACCATTGCATAAACGCCTCGGTTCCCTGCTCGAGGGTATCAAAATGCATTGCTAATCTGGAGGTTCTTTTGTTTCCGGTTTTTGCGTTCCTTTCGTTTTTGTTTCCAAACAAGTTTATCTGATCATCTTTTGAGGCTGATCCAAAGGTTTCCTTAGAAAGTCATGTAATCTAACAGGGATATAAAGATAACAGTAGTCTGCCGGCTCTTCATTTAACGATGAATCCATAGCTGAAGAAGTTCCACTTCCTCCTAATTGCAGAACAATTCCTTCAAAATTTAATCCTACAAGCAAAGCTCTTACCGGATCACTAATAGCTTCTAGAATCGAGCAGGTCCAGAAGCAAGCAAAAAAAGGAAGTCATTCAAAAAAGTCAAAAAAGATTTAAAAGATATCATTCCAATATTAGCGCAAGTATCGGCGCGGGGCACTATATTTGAAGAAAGCTGACTTGATATTCTTTAACTAAAGCCTGTTGATACTTGATACTTGATACTTGTATCGTACCCCAAACCTACGAATTTATAGGAACATACAATTGCAACGTCTCCAACATACCAACATACCAATATAGCCGTCCCCCAAAGGATAGTGTAAATGCCCCAATTTTGAAATTTTAAGAGTGCAATTTTCTAGCACTGTGCTGACAACTAAGAGTACACTCTTTCAGTTTAAATATATTTCATTGAATTTGCCTCTCCTATCAAAACTAATGTCATATAACAGAT
>JBPCNB010000399.1:0-3063 GCA_051001675.1 Nitrososphaeraceae archaeon
GTACAGGCCAAGGCTTGTTGCCTCCAGGCATACTGAATAACGTGACTGATGCTGGACTGCTCAATATGAGCTCGGCTCCAACTGAAGAGAAACGAAATATAACGACCATTCTGGATTTCCTGAACAAGGAAGATTTGACCAAGGAAGTTCTTCCGTTGATCTCACCCGCTAACAAGAGTGCAACTTCAGAAGATCTAGAAGAGATAGAGGAACCACAACCTTCTAACGTCAGCGAAAATGCTACGACTTCAGAAGAACAACCAGCTAGTGAAAATGCTACGACTTCAGAAGAACAACCAGCTAGTGAAAATGCTATGCCAGGCAACGAGGCAGTAGTACCACAAATCAATCAAAAGTCTGGCCAACAACCTCCGGTGGCAGAAGACCAAGGAAATACGAAGATTGAAAAACCTCTTGACAACACAGAATTGGCACTTTCAAACAATACAGAACAGAGACTTTTGAACAACACAGACGTGAGAGAATCACAGGATAGCGAAGAATCACAGGATAGCGAATGACAGCCAAATATGCAAACTCCGTCAAGAGAGAATCTCCATCTAACTTTTAAGAAGCATTAATTTGGTTTAGATAAAGCACCATCCCTAATGATTACAAAGAGAATGAAGTAATCTCTTATCTGCAATGATCAGATTGACTAAATCCATATCTTGAGCGTCAGTGTTAGTATTGTAATGTAGTATTGTAATGTGTCGTACTGATTTGCTTTAGAGGATGTCATTGGTCTTTAATGTACAGAATCGTAAAACCCTTTAAACGAGTCTAGACAGTGCCTATCAGGCGTGTGACATACAAACCATCGAAAATTGTCATTGGTTATGGATCGGCCATCCTGGCAGCTGGACTATTTGGTTCTGTCTCTACGCTAGCAAAACCGGTACTCTCTACAGTAAATCCGATCGTCCTTTCGTCGTTAGTGTACTTGATAGCGGGATTCACTTTCACGCCGCTTGCACAACAAACTGGGTTTACGAAATTTACAAAAAGATATTACTTTCTCATATTGACAAGTGCAATACTGGGCGCGACTATTGCCCCGGTAATGTTCTTTTTAGGGCTTGCGCAGTCCACAGCTGCCGACACATCTCTTCTGGCCAATGGAGAAACCGTATTTTCGATCCTGTTTGCACTCATTATCTTCAAAGAAAGAATGAAACCCATCGGATATCTAGCAATGGCTTTAATTCTATTGGGAGTATTGGTTGTGACAACGAATCTTGAATTTAATGATTCAATATTTAAATTGGATTCTGGTAATCTTCTTGTGATAGGCTCGACAATACTTTGGGGATTGGATAACAATATTGGCAAAATAATTACTCGGCAAATAGATGTGTCTAGATTAATCCAATTAAAGGCGCTAATCGGTGGTTTCATCCTACTACTATCGATTATTGTATTTGGTGTCCCGTTTAGTATTCAACCTACGCAAATAATTTCCATAATATCTCTAGGTGTGTTTGGATTTGCTATATCGCTCTATCTATATTTACACAGCATAAAAAGAATTGGAGTTGTAAAGTCATCTTCCATTTTATCCCTATCCGCAGTTTTTGGTTTGGTTTTGGCAGGAGTATTTCTAAAGGAAGCAATAAGTGCCTTCCAGATAATCGCTATAGCAATAATGTTACTTGGAATACATATCATGTATACTAGAGAGAAGAAGATTGAAGTCCAGTACTGACGGTGTCTAGATGTCTGGAATAAGACTGATAATCATATAACAAACAATAATCTCTGAATTTAATGGAGCTGGCATTTCTTTCAACATTCGGAAATAAAGGAAATCGCTGTTATTGTCGACCACAGTCAGAGCGGGCATGGCCATTAAGCCTTAACCATTATAGCAGTAGGATAGCGCAGCCTTGAACTGTTCCTGACTAGTATAAAATCCTCTTTGTTTAAAACCAAGTATCGTTTGTCTACAATCCGAGATTTGATCCTTACTCGGACCGGGCCCAACATCATTGCTACCCATACAATATCCAATAAAATGCAGCTAAGTCCCAGAATTACATAACAGTCATGTTTTGAAGATTTTTTTTCCTTTATCTCTGTCTTGGCTTTATCTATTCCCTTAAGTGTACCAATATATGGAATGCTGATAGTACTCATTCCGTTTTACCTCGTTTTTTTCATTCTTTTGACCATGAATTTATATCAATATCGTCTGACTTTAAGGTTCATAACGGGATTAGCTAACAATTAGTAACGTATACTAACTTATCATGTTTCAAATATATAAAACATACGCTGTCAGATAAAAATTAAATCGTTTGAAATAAAACAAAACTAATAATTAGTAATCATATGCGGACTTTACTAAACTAAATCAATCCTCCTGTGCATGGATCATCAAATGAGGTCAGGGGAAAAAAATTATTATGAAATTATGGGAAAGAGATATTTCGTATTATGTGAATCATGTTATTGGTGTGCTTCGGTATGGGGAACAGACAAACGGACAATTAAATGTCCGGCATGCAACGATTATGGACGAATTGAATCGATTATAATTTACAATGGACGATTCCACTAGGCTTTTTAACTGTCTATCGTACATCCGTACGCAAGTGTCAGGATCTGGCCGCGGCTGTATTTGATTCAATACTTAAGCATATTAGACAGAATACCATCTGCGACACGAAAAATTTGCTGATGGGACGGGGAGCTACGAAAATCTTGACGCTTATCAAAACACAAGATTCTTTATCATGATTTCTTTCCGCATATAGAATGCCATATTTTCACTCTATAAGAAAATACTTTCAATGGCAGAAGGAATTAATTTATCTCTTAGTCGCTATAGTGTCTTTTAGGAACGAGAAATCATGTATCATAATTTGACAGTTGCACCGCAAGCCTTAATAGATTTAAGAATGCGAAGAGGGTGTGATTGGTAGATCGATTCAACCAAACATTTTGTTACCTTCTCGCTATCTGAATTACAATAATGATAGTAATAGCATAAAGTCAATAAACTCTTCTAGAACGAAGCACAACAAATCATCGATTACAAACAAGTCGTCAATGGCTCATATC
>JBPCNB010000400.1:0-3828 GCA_051001675.1 Nitrososphaeraceae archaeon
GTGTAAGAGTGCACATCATTCTTTGACGTGTTATAATATCCTTAATTAATAAACATGGTTTAACTTTATTAACTATTAACAAACCTGCTTTTAGCACAAATAAAGTCTAAAAACTAATGGTCGTTCATTAGTCTGATTCCGCCTTTACTCTACTAACCAAATTCACTATTGTGATTGGCTTTTTTATGAAAACATCCAATACTCAAAGTTGGATATTGTACTTTTAGAGCATGGGCATCTATTTCTGCTGCTGTGATAAAACAAGTTCTGACATTGATATCTTGCTCTAATACTTTGGCAGCGAACTCGAAGCCATCCATCTTAGGCATATGGATATCTACTAGCAGGAAATCATAGAAGAGCCTGAATTCTTCCTGCAGTTCTCTGTCATCATCATAATCCGGTTTTTTGGATTCTTTACCATTATTCTCTTCCTTAGTTGACATAGTTAGTTTTTCCTTGTTTGTCTGAACAAACTTAATAACACCAGTAATAACAACGCCATTTGTTGTTAGGTCCATTTTATATTTATTGCAATCAGTGATAAGTGCTTATGCCTGCAATGCTGTTTTGTTATCAGTCAAGGTAACTGTCTGACCATAATCATTATTGATGTTGCTAGATTTATTTACTATCTTCCAACATATCTTCAGGGAAGGGAAAAACGATAATTGGTATTAAAGCCTCCTGATAGCGCACACAGATCATTTTTCTATGACCTCTATAAACACTTGATGGAACTTCTATGAACTATGTCTGCCTCTACGAATGAAGGATCAAAAGATGAATAAACACCATCAATAGAGATAATAGCCCAGTCGCCATTTGGAAGATCCATTCTTGTTGTACATTACCATATTACTTATTAATCGAGCCACTATTATTGGTATTATTGAGAGACACCGGGTCGATGGTTGTACCATAACTTATTTAATTAATGATGTACAGCTCAACTTACTATAGCGACATGGCATCAAAGAAGACAACAACTATCTTTCAGGTGGAGAGATTTGAAAGTGGGCATTACTTTACCTCACCTTGGATCGGCAGCATCTAAAAACAATATAGTCGAGACTGCAAAGATAGCTGAAGAAGAAGGCCTTGATTCTTTTTGGGTTGCTGAGAGGCTTCTTTGGCCTCTAAGGCCGCAGTCACCATATCCGCAACTCCTGATGGTAGCTTGCCAACATTTTATCAGACTGTACTTGATCCACTAGAGACACTTACTTTTGTAGCTGTTAGTACAAGCAAGATTGCATTAGGGACATCAGTTATAGATATGTTATTTCATAATCCTGTAATACTAGCAAGAAGGTTTGCTACACTTGATATCCTATCAGAAGGAAGAGCTATAGCAGGGCTTGGAATCGGTTGGTCTAAAGATGAATATCGGGTTTCTAATATCCCATTTGAGAATAAAGGTAAAAGAGCAGATGAGTTTGTACAAGCACTAAAGAAGATATGGACTGAAGATATTGTAGATTTTAAAGGCGAATACTATAATATTCCGCCATCAAAAATAGGACCTAAACCAATCCAAAAACCGCATATTCCTATTTATCTTGGTGGGTTTGTTCCCAAAACATTTGCTGATGGTTGGTTAGCAGCTCAGAATGGACCTTTAGAATATTTAGATAATTGCATAAAGGCATTGAGATCAAGCTACCAAAGCTAATAGAGATCCCAATCAACTTAAGGTTATTACATTAACATTTCCTCAGATAACTGGTTCTAGTTCTGCTAAAAGTGATAAAGGTAGTAGGAATGGTGATGGTGGAAAAAGTAGTCAGAGAAATGTATTCACCGGAACAATCGATGATATAGGTAGGGATATTCAAGGAATTAAGCAAATGGGAGTAGACCATATAGTGTTTGCAGTTTCTTCTGATGCAAAAGGAGATCCAAAAAAAGCAATAGACATTGCAAAAGAGCTTTCTAAATTTGCTAGATAGTTTGGAGTACGGTGGTGATGCGCGTAATGGCATCATAGCCGTTACCTGACATGGTTAATGCTGTCTCGAGTATTTATTATTGAACTTTTAACTCTTCTTGAGACTCTAATCTAATACATATATTTAATGGTAAGGAATTTCACTCCTACCATACTCATGTTTCGTAGATTAGAGTACTAAGCATTTACTTGGTCTTATTTGACAGAAAACTACAAGAATCATCTATCAAAAACAAAGATGTAATGACCTCTGTTAAACCAATTCCTGATTGCTATCATAATGTTACTCCCTTCATTTTAGTTCAAGGCGCGGACAACTAATCGACTTTGTCAAGAAAGCCTTTGATGTTAAAGAAACTGAACGGTACCTTATGCCTGATGGGACCATAGGTCATGCTGAGGTAAGACTGGGTGATTCTGTAATTATGGTATCCGATGCACAGGGAGAAGAATACAAACCTATGCAATCTGGGATTCATTTGTATGTGGAAGATTGCGATTCTATCTATAAACGCGCACTGGAAGCAGGAGCGACATCTATTATGGAACCAGCAGATCAATTTTACGGTGATAGAAGTGCAGGTGTGAAGGACCAGTTTGGTAATCGATGGTGGATTGCTACTCACAAAGAAGATTTGTCAAAAGAAGAAATTGCCAAGCGGATGGACGACGCTATGACAGAAACGCCAAAAACAGGACCAACATTAAGTTATTAGTTAATCAACAAACGCTGAAATATCAAGATAGCTAAAAGTATGTTATGGTAAAACTCGTTGAAATGGACGAAAATGTGACACTAAGAGCACAAATAGAAGAAGATGTAGGTCCAGTTATTCTGTTAAACAAGTTTACTGTGAAACCTGAGGATGTCGATCAGTTCTTAAAGGTATTTGCCGATACAACAGAAATGTTCAAGCAGCAACCTGGATTTATCTCGGCTCAATTGCACCGCGGTATTGGCAGTAGTGATACGTTCTTTAATTATGTAATTTGGGAATCTGCAGAGCACTTTAAACGGGCCTTTAGTAGGTCAGATTTCCGGTCAAGCATGGTTGACCTTCTCCCCAATACCGTAATGTCTCCGCATCTATTCAAGAAAGTTGCAGTGCCTGGAATCTGTGCGGACTGAATCTTTATCACCATTGTACAGACTCACTTCGTCACAATCTTGTTAAGAGGCCGCTATTATCATGTTCTTTCCATGATGTTCTAGCAACTTCTGCCTTTGCTGCTCTGTAAGCCTTAAATCAAATTCTCGTTTATTATACAAGCAAAACGTTTTCAGATTACCATCATATTTGAACGGTAGAGATAATTCATAGTCCACAAGCTCATTGTCCTTATGGTCGTAAAAGAATGATCCCATGTCGCCAAAGACTGATACACCATTTTTTCCTGATGTTTTAGCATGCTCTATTGCTTGCATTATAAGCGGCCAGACTCCTTCCGGAGAACCAAGGTATCCCTTTAATGAATCCATAACTATGAGGGACTGCTGATTTTCGTGTTTTGTTACATCTATATCAAGTTCGCCTTGTCTTAGTGCACGCCTTACATTTTCCGTAGTTTCAAAGAAAGGCAACACAACGACAGTTTCATTTTTTGCATTCAAAGCAGCATTTATGTAATGAGAATATACCTTTCTTAATGTGTCCAAATCCGGATATACTATTAGATGATGAGCACCAAATGCAGTATTATTTAGTTCTTGTTGAATACTTTCAGGGTTTCCATAAATGGAGCCAGCCATACCGTATTTCCTTCTCTATGGTATTTCAATCTATGCGTATCATCTAAGGAGCGTTAGCCTTGACGTGCTCCAGTTCTTAGAACGAGCTGTGTATCACATGTGATTCTTTACCATATTATTGAGTTGC
>JBPCNB010000401.1:0-2730 GCA_051001675.1 Nitrososphaeraceae archaeon
GTTATCCCCTATCCATTTTATTTATGAATTTGGATTTTTGAAGGTTATTAAATATATTATATATATTCTATCAAAGTCCCTCTACTTCTTAACGTCCACAACCCGTATCCCTAAATAATAGGACAATACCAGAGGTTTTATGTCAGAGGAACACGGCAAGGCTTCGTTTAAGTCAGCGCTATTAACAAAGACAGAATTAGAATGGCTTTCTGGAAGAACTCAGAACATTTCAAAATCATTTGAATACAAAATGAAATCAAACGTAAGAAAGAAGGTGCAGATTTTTAACCAAATAGAGTTACCTCTAATTTTAAGATGTGGCTTGTTTCCGCCCGCAAATGAACTCCATTCTCCTCCTGCAAACTATTATCTTCCACAAGAGGAAAAAACGCACGTAGAAACTGAGGAAGAATTCTCACGGAATGATAACTCAAGCCTTGGTAAGGCAAAGGTCATGGGTCCAAATCCCAGCCAAGGCTTGCCTCTTTTTAGAAACTGGGTCAGAAATGAGGCCTGATGATTGTTCACAAAGCTTACTAAAAACAGTCAGCAGCTTACCAAATATAGTCAGCTTACCAAGGCAACGCTCAAATACGAATATTTTGGACAAGGTGAGGCTAATTCAGTTGAAGACGAAGTAACGACCCAACCAAGGCGGTAATAACGACAGTGAATAACGAAGCACAGTATTCTGCGGGAACGGGAGGAGGAACCTCTCTAAAATTAGCGGTAAAACTGCCATGATGATCGAGATTCATTGTAGCTCCTTTGTCATCCGGTTTGTTACTAAGTTACATTGAAAAAGTCTTTTATTTACCTCTCTATTAATCTAGATCATTAGATAACGTAATGTATAATTTCCAGTCGAAAAATTATTTTTCCATTAGTTCGGTTATTGTCATTATTATTTTGTCATTATTATCCTCGAATCCTTTTTATAAACAAGCTGCTGCATTATCACCTTCTTTTGGTCTTCAAGAAATAACTAACGAAAAGCGTCATTGGATTCAAACTTATGGTAATAGTGACGCACATCTCAAATCTAATTATACGGATATACTGGCAGTTAATTATATCAGTAATGGAGAAATTCTAAATGCCACAATTTGGTTGGCTTCTGGTTTTGAAAATTCTTCTGCTTCACCTGCCTATAATCAACCATTAAGAAAGATTAGTTATGGAATGCTCATGAATGCTGATTCCAATACAAAAACAGGATACAATGGGGCTGATTATGATCTTTATGTAGAAGTTGCCTCAGGAAAATTAAGTGGGTATCTTTATCAGCTATCATCAACAGGCATTTATAAAATATTAAAATCAACAAATCTCACACAATCTTTGGCTGACCCTGACGCTTTGGAAGGAGCTGTTAGTTTAGAGTTACCCCTAAGCATTATAAATTATCCTAGCGAATACAATCTACTATTCTATACAGCAGAATCGTATAAGTCCAACGAAGTTAGACAATTTACTAGCTGGGTAAGTATTCCTCCACCAAGTCTAGGAACAACTACATCACCAAGTAATATAATGATAAGACATGGACAAGAACAGACAATTCCGGCTAGGATAAAATCAACTACGGGCTTTTCTAATGACGTTATTAATATAACTCTAGCCAGTAACAATATTGACAATAATAATTATGATCCAGCATCAGCTGATTTGCATGTAGCTATAAAAAGAAACCAACCACCTTTATTTAGGATAGCAGTTCCTCAACAAACACCTTTAGGTATTTACACAATACCTTTGATTGTAACTATACGCGAGCCATCCATAGCTACAATAACAAAACCAATATCTATTAACGCGACACGTGGAGCAGTAGATCCTGAGTTTGAACTATCTAAAAAATATCCAACAGTTGGTTATCTAACCAAGCCCGTAAACTTTACAGTAACATTAATAGCACCTATGACTATTGGCGAACAATTCAAAGATTTTTGGGGAACCTATGGGCAATTCATAGGTTTATTTGCAGGGGGGTTTGTAGGAGCATATGCTAAAGTGCTGTTTGATAAAAGGAAAAAGAGGCATGAGGAGAACGGATAAATGTACAGGGATTGCTTTTCCTAGTCTTAACACTAGCCGTTAAGACTTAACGGTGAAAGTATTTTTTCATTCAAGACTTCAAGTTTAACTTGAGCTAGATGTGGATTTTGTCGAATCATTGCCAGTTGGAGACTCATACTACTAGAACTTCAATACACACGAAAGCCTCCTGGTCAACTCCATGCATTCGAAGAGGGTTCCCCTAAGTTGGACGTAAAGGTAGTGCCTTAACTAATGCCCAGCTACTAGGTAGTTTAGTTGGAATCAGATTTTGCCATTAAACGAAGGCCTAAAAAGGAAAATCATAGAACTCTTGCTTGACGGTTTAATAACCATGTTTAAACTTTACTAGCGATATTACTAGTGATATTACTAGCGATATGAGTATAAACCCTAAACAAGTTAAAATCTATCGAAAGTGTCCAAATTCTAAAAAACCTATACTTGTTGTAGATGATGAATTCGACATCGTTAATATTATTAGACTCTGGCTAGATAAACACAATTCCGATGTGTTTGGATATACAGACCACTGCTAGCATTAGAACATTTCAAAGATAATTATAACAAATTTGATCTTGTCTTATCTGATATTAGAATGCCTCAAATGAATGGATACGAACTTGCAAATAGGATAAAAGTATTACAACCTAACGCTACGGTTATCCTAAT
>JBPCNB010000402.1:0-3038 GCA_051001675.1 Nitrososphaeraceae archaeon
ATATAATATTATACCAGCGTTTTATAGATGTGCCAATTAAATCCGCTAAACGTGAATGAACGGAGAGTAACAAGTTGATGTTCCTTACTACTGAGATTAATACTAGAAGAAAGTCAAAAGCCATCTCGTACTGTTATTTTTATCAGTATGCTTCTTAGTACTAAGGCAATCATATCCTAAATAATATTCACTTTTCTTTATCCCATAGATATCCTATTGACTGTAGATTTACCACAGCAAGATTTTTTCCAAGAAGTTTGTTTCAATGTAATAGCTGCGGATAGAAAAATAAAATTTGCAGGGATAGTAGATTCGACTGGCAAGCTATTTTTTGGAAAATATCGACCAAATTATAATAATAAGGAAAGGAGCTTTGTGGTTGAACCTAGCTCTTTTTATTTCCAATATTTGATTCCTGCTATTCACAAAAGCGAGAAAGTACCAAGAGGACACCGCTATACGAAGGCAAAAAGCGCAAACAATAACTCAAACCTAGAAGAGTTACGCTTCGGGCTTGTAGACTTTTGTGATGGTACGATTAAACTTATTGTCATTCCTTTAGAGGAGAAAGAGGAGAACAAACGGTATCTTTGCATCTACATCCTGAAATAAATGAGGAGATACCGCCAGTTATGGTAACTTCACATTGCAAACCGAATGAGAAAGATGGGACACACTATCTGCTTCCCAAAGTCTAATATCGGTATGCATGCAGATACATTCAACCACTTCGAACACGGAATTAGTCCCACCATTACGCGTTTAACAATTGACCATCCACGGCGTTTTTCCAAAGTAGATATGAATACACACAAAACGGAAGTCACAGCAATTTATCTGCAGACCGACCAGCATGATGCCAAAGATAAAAAATTGAGATCTCATAATCTTTTCTTTCTTGTGTTGTTAGTTCTATAAACTAGAATTACGTGCCCATGTCGAAGACCTTCTCGATTTTAACGAAGCAACGAGGTTAATAGAGTCGGTTGTAGGAGTTACACGCTTCCTTTATTAGATGTTGTTTCCTATTATTATTTGCTAATGGAGGTAGAGGAGAAGGACTTTGTTGAGAAAATCTCAGAATTTTATCATGATAATATGCGTGCCTGGATCGATTCGGTCCTCGACTTGTATGGGAATGTTATCAGCAAGATTAACAATCCAGTAACCCAAATCCATATGGATGATTGGCGAGTCATTGTAACTAAACAATACGCAGATTTGTCAGAAGGGGAAAAAGAATTTTACAGGGCGAAGGCTAGGTGGCTGTGGTATAAACACTTCAAGACTACCTAAGGCATCGACACATAGTTTACTTGCCATATTAAAACGAAACAATATAATTGCTACTAAGTTTTCAAGGGGGATGGATTCTGAGATCAGCCTACATTTACTATAAACATTGACCGATACAGAGAACTTTCTCAACATCGCTGAAGACTATAAAAGTCCCTGCCAGCTTGGCTGACCTTAAATCAGTATACATTTCATACAGAAACTCAATCCTTCTTGATTGCTCTCATTTTGAAAGGGATGCCCTTTTCCATAAGCTCTGCATGCGATTCGCATAGTAACATTACAGACTTTTGGGTTTTATTGCGTTCGACTTCCACTTCAACTTCTACTGGGAAACTACAATTTTCAGCCTCACAATCTATTTCACCGCTTTTGAACTCTTCCATTTGTTCGCCTCGGGCCATTTCACGTTGACAGGCATGGATTTCACATATCTCGTGCTTTTTATTTGCCCTTAAGATGTTTTGTATGACGTGGTTCGCGTCTAGCTCGCCATTGTGTGACCGATAGTAAATTACGAACTTGTATGATTTTGCCTTATTATTCTTTTTCTGAGTAATTCTAACTTCGTAAGATCTATTGCAAATTCTGATATTTATACCCTGTTCTGGCAAGGGCTATTATCACGCTGATAAGAAATGCAATATCATGAAATTTTCAAAGGTTGTCCCTATTCTAGTAAATGTATCCCAGCAGATGTGATAATTTGAACCTAGGTTCATAATCATGTGACCAATGCTGCGGTGGGCATATTCAGGGTTAATCTAACACGTAGTTTTGAAACAATATCACAAAGAAGCATGTACTGACTGACCAGTTTAACATGATTTTCTAAATCTCTTTTCCTCCAGATGATGCTTCTTACTACGACCGGTTTACATCCACATATACTCGGCATGTCGGAGTGTAATTGGCTGCTGTTATTGAGGCTGCGCTTCAGTACTTATCAACACAAGTTTTTAACATTATTAATTAATTGAGATATTTAAAAGTAGAAGGCTAGAAAACAAATAACAAATTGTATGCACAAAACAAATTGAAAATAGAGCCACAAGCTATGGAAAATGTTAATAGGCGTCCATAATTTTTCGGAAGGATACCCCGGTATTCAGATAATAATTGTGTTGATTGTTCACTCGATAACTTTCATCTCATAACCCCCAACTTACTTTTTTGAGGATTTTAATTTTTATGAATGGAGCTTCCCCTTCTTTCCATGGATCTTTTTTTACCCATTCGAATTTTTGGTAAAACTTATTATATAGCTTTATAAATTCTCCGCCTTTCTCAATAATTTCTGCTGTACCTTGTACCACTACTGCTTTGTTTTCAACTGATGAGTTGTAAATATCAACTGCCAGGGCGACATTTCTATTAACCCGGAGGTTTTTGTACTTCCTAGTGTCATAATCTGTAGCAAAAAATAGAAAATCATTCTCATAGATATATGCCACTGGAGTAACATGGGGTATATCGTTGTGTGATGTTGAAATTCTGCACACCTCATTTTGAGAAAGAAATTTTTCTTCACTTTTCGTGAACCTAGGTACCTTCCTTTTCTTTTCATTTTTGGTACTCATCTTGTGTTTCAATAAAATGGACATGTTATTTATGGCTTAGTCAAATGCTAATCTTCGATCTTCTATTCTATTGACTTGCAATTTCTGGCCGGTATTTAGCATAACGACAAATACGGCAGTTTCAAAAAATTATGACGACGGTAGGTATGGTAACAACAAATT
>JBPCNB010000403.1:0-3620 GCA_051001675.1 Nitrososphaeraceae archaeon
GCATACAACTGGATCTGTGGATTCATTTCGATATTGTTGGTTCTTCTTTTTTATACATTATTTTGAGCCAAATAGGAGTAATTATTGTGGTTGCAGGTACCATGATAATAATTATGTCTAGGTAAAGGAATATTCATAATTTATGGGAGAAAACATACTTGCATTTTCTGATGGTATAGTGCATGTGCGTTCGGCTGCACCTCTAAATATTGCGACCAAAAACCATATTGGGCCTCTTTAGTTCGTTCCACAGTTATTACTAGTCGAATCACAAGCCGGGCTGATGTCCTTAGCAATGTAAATAAATAGGATGGACTACGCATATAGATTCCAAAACTGAAACCAAAATCAGATATGAATAATGACCAAAATAATATTGATCATCATCATTTTACCAAACTAGAACATATTCGTACACATTTAGATGCAAGAAGGATAAAATTTATTACAACTGCGATCATCTGCGTAATTTTTGCCATCAGTTTTGCCCATTTAGAATATTATTATATCAAAGATCCTGCATTGCAAATTTCAAATGGAAAAGTGCAGGTCGATGATCCTAACTTTGACCGTAGCAGAGAAACAAAACCAATAATTGGAAACTTATATCAGTATCATCTCTTTCCAATGCTGTTTATTTTTATTCTCATTAGTTTTGCTGCATTATTTGATGATATGACGTTTAAGTTGTTTGGAAAGGGAAAGCGGATAAAGGCATTCCTTCTGGGTTGTGCTAACTTAATTACTGCTATCACTGTAGAAGATTTTGCATGGTTCGTAAATAGATTGGTATTACCGCTACAAGACGATCCAAAAGGTGGGCAGTTAATGCAATTTTCTGATTGGACTTCGATGCATTTAGGAGCATTAGATATAGTTACCTTTGTAGTACCTTACTGGTATATTGTAGCTATTGCCCTAGCTACTATAGCATACTATTTTGCCTTTAAAAAACATGATAAATTAAGCTGAAAGCCTTAGCTCAGGTTGACGTATCTAAGGACTAAATCAAAAATCTATATGATAAACTTTTTAATAAATTTGAGAAGGATTTCTTATCACTAAATTGTAGCATTACTTCTTTAAACACACTACAAGCCATACCAGTATAGGGGCATTCATAATCACCATTTCTATTTCTTACCCATCTCGTAATGAAGTGCAACTATATTCTTCATCTGTCTCTATCTTTATTTTGCAAATCCTGTATATCTGAATCGTCCTTAACATAATTTTTTTTATTGTCTTGTCTGACATAATCCTTTTTATTTTTTATTTAGATTATTTATTGATAGATTCTGGTTTATAACTCTCATAAGAGCTTAAAGGAGCAATTGTAAGTTTTATTTAAATTCCACTGTATGTCGTGAAGCTCGATTTATTAGTTTGAAATACAATAATTTCCTGTTTAGGATCGAATATTAGGTTGGATGTGCTGTACGATGATAATCCATTAGTTCCGCCCCCTCCTTAAATTCTTTTCGCATTTGGAACTAAAAGGGGGGTCTGGAGAGGATAGATGAGAAAGTAAGTTATGTTCTATTACTCGCCAAATAATGGCAGAGGTAATGTTGGTTGTTCTCCTTGATCTTCATCTTCGTTGCTATCTACGCCTCCTTCTTCTAGCGTATCTTCAACGTCTCCTTCCCCATCCGGTTGCTGAAGAGGACTTGAATCTTGTTCTTGCTCAGACTCTCCTATTAGCGGTTCCTCTTCTGTTGCTGCATCTTCTCCTGCTGTAGCCGATGTTGGACCTTGTTCAGCAAGGTTCAAGTTTACTTTCAGATCGTTTGATAGCACTTCTGTCTTGTCTAAATTCCTAAATGTTACATTTGCAGTTATACTTTGTAATGTTGAATCTTTTATTGTAGTTTCAAGCCCTTCTACTCCACCAGAACTTTGAGCAACAAACCCTTCAGGGTATGACGATGTTCTAATCAACGTCCCATTAGGAGCATAAACTTCCATAACCGCGTTTAATGTTTGACCTGCAATTGAATTGTCATTTACTTTATAGCTTGCAAATACGCTTATCTGATTTCCACCACCTGACGTAAGAGACCCGAAACTTGAATTATATAATGTAAGAGTAGTTTCTTGGCCATGATCTGCAAAAGCACTCTCGAAGAACGTCAATGCTGATGTATCTGGAGATGAATCTTTTAATAAGAATGGTAAGGTTAAACTCTGTTGTACTAACGATAGTCCTATAGCCAAGGTTACCGCAATTATCATAAGAGGTATTTTCTGAACCAATAAACCTTTAAACCATTTTATTTTTATCATTTTTGTCTTAGCAATTAGTTTACGGAGCTAAATTATCTAAGATATATGATTCATTTAATTTGACACTTGCATAATACTCTTTTAATTTCCAGCTGTTCTCCTCCATTCATAAGTTGCATATTAACCAGACTCCACTTTTATCTAATTTTGGCGGAACTTGCAATATTATCGAATGATTACTGAGATATTTTCAATACCGGTATGATATATGTAGACTTGCGAGTTATGGTGAAAATATCTAATCCTTTGCACGATACTCGATCAGTGACTGCAGCAAGTGCAATTATTTTCTTTGCACTCTTCGTCTGTATGTTCACAGGCACAATGATCTGTGGATGACATATGACAAATCTAGAGATTAGGATTAATAAGTGTTATTAAGATTTTTAAAAAACAGGAAACATAGTTAACAAGGGTAAGCTAGTTGTAACAGTAACGAAGATTACGTGCCTGACCTTTTATTTTATGACGAGAACAGGACATGATGCATAAGTTACTAATCCTGAAGCAACACTTCCAAGCAACATTTTTTTAATGCCTGACCGACCTCTAGTACCCACTACAATCAAATTGATACTATGTTATTCAACATATTCCAACATTGTGTTCAATACAGATTTCTTGGCCAAAATAAACTCTGTTTTTATTTGAATCTCTTTGTTATTTGCTTTTTCCTTAGCTTCATCAAACCATTTTGTCGCCTCATTTTCAGCTAACAATATGATTTCCTTTATTGTCAAAGGGGGACTTTCTACACCCGGAGAAGAATATATGTATCCAATATCAGATGTCAGAACATGGACTGCAATTAGCTCTGCTCCATAAATCTTCGCGATAGAAATAGCAAATTCTACCGCTTTCATAGATTCTTCTGAACCATCAATACCAACCACTATTTTTGAAAATTCTATTATCATAGCTGAACCAATATTCCTGGTTTATTGCTCCTCTTTTTAACATATTCATACAATGTCTGCAGGTTATTGATTTCGATTAAGCTATTACACCTGGTAAGTATAACAGCAAAGAAGGTTGGGAAAGATAGTTATTTACTCTATGTTATATCTGACTTGGTCGACATATTAAGGCATGCCTACCAAAGAATAGATTTGTTCAAGATTCGGCTTTTCTTCCAATACCAAGGATAACGTGCCTCTTCTTTTCAACGGCATTCAGTTAACATACATAGAATTTTAACACTCCATATAGGAAAACATGTAATGACATTAGGTCAAATCAGGTTTGTGCGATGGTTTGATTTTGGTGAGAGAAACAAGTTAGAGAATCCTGTTATCAAAGGTTTTAGTACGCTATTGTGGAGTTATCCATAGGTC
>JBPCNB010000404.1:0-4219 GCA_051001675.1 Nitrososphaeraceae archaeon
GGCTACGACAGTCAGTTACTTGCCGCGTTATCTCGTACTAATTAGAAACCAGGAACCTTTTCGCTAGAGCCAAGTCTAGTAACCGAAAAAGATCCTACTAATGTTATCCGCGTTTATTAGGCTAAACCAAAGTGTGATTATCATGGAGGTCTGACCACCACAGGTCTGTTTTAAGCGTCCCTTTCGATGCATTCAATTAATTTATCTCGGGTACTTTTCCTTTGAAGTGTTTTCGTATAGGGTCGATTATCTTATTAATATATTGAGCGGTCGCATTTTTCAAATCTGCAGAATGAACCTTTTTTTGCACAAAAGTTCTTTCTAACTCGTAATAGTCATAGTACGTCATATTTCCTCCCCATTTAGTTGGACGTTCTACGACAAACTCAGAATATTGGTGAAATACAATATATCGAATTAATTCAAGCACTGGGTTTCCGTTAATTATCCCAGGTGGGCAATATGCCTTCATTACCTTTTCCGAAATTATATTCTCATCGTCATGGATTAAAATTCCACTATTTGGTTTACTCTTGCTCATTTTGGTCAAAATTTTCGTATCTTCTTTTGACTGATTTATTAAGCCCGTTAGTTCTGGTTCTGCTAAACTAGGGAGTAAGTGGTGATGTACTGAAACTGGCACTTTCCACCCCATCTTCGGAAATATTTCTCGAGTAAGCATGTGAACTTTACGTTGATCCATACCTGCCTGTACAATGTCGAGATCCATTTCCTTGATATCGACACACTGCATAGGTGGATACATTAACTTCGAAAAATCAAGGTTATCTTTTTCAGATCTACCCATTATGGTAACTGAGCGAAGTATTCTTGACAGTGTTAGGTGCTTAGTAAATTGCACCAGGTTTTTCCAATAATCAGTGTGATCCCTGTACAACTCACTACCGGTTCGTATGCTTACTCCCGGACAAAAGAACCTAAATGCCTCAGAGTAATAATCAGAAAGCTCGCAAATCTTGAGCCAGTCGCCTCCTAGCTTATCATTAATGTATGTATGCCAGTCAGCCAAAAAAACAGTGGCATCAATTTGTGCTTCTAGAAAGTCTTTAATCTTAAATCCAGTAAGAACCAAGCTGCCTAAATGTAGGAGGCCTGAGATCTCTAAACCTAGGTAATGTTTAGGGACCCGTGTTTCTTTTAAGAGTGCGACAAGCTCATCCCTCACTACAATCTCTTCGGTGGGATCTCTGCTAATTAGATCCATCCTCCGTTCTAAGTCCATTCGCAGCAGCTGGGCTTACAAGTAACCCATATTAGGTTTGCCTTTAGCGAATCATGACTGCTCTTAATGAAGGAACCTAAATGTCGTAATCAAGAAATTAGATGTTGTTATTTTAAAAAGCATGGTGGCTATGCCCAATACTACAAGGTTCTCTCGAAAAGTTGAATCCAAGGTTGTAAAAAGTTAAATGGAGACTAGGAGAAATTTAGGATCATTTGAAGTCAAAGCACAGTATTGAAGTTGCGTCCGCTCAGATACAGAACGTTATACCATCAAGGACTAGTTCGTTGAATAACAATTTGACCAAGATAAGGTATGACAAGAAGGCGGAATCGGAGTTCTTCGTTGACAACTCTGCCCTCGCAGGATTTACAGGAGAACGTATCTTGTACATGGCCGTTAGAGAATTAATTGAAAATTCTCTTGATTCCTGTGAAAGTAACCACATTTTGCCATACATAGTTTTGTCTTTGAAGCTAATTGATCCTGGAAATGATCTCTGGTATATCTCATGCGAAGATAACGGCATAGGAATCCCGTCTGATAAAGTACCGGTTGCCGTATGTTCGTTCCTTACCTCGGGTAAGTACGTTGAAAAACAGCAGAGAGGCCTATTCGGCGTTGGTCTCAAGATGATAGCGGCGTTTTCAACGAAGGACACTGACCATCCTCTTAAGGTTTGGAGCAAATCGCATGAAGAGAGAACCGAATATTATTTCGACCTTCGAACTGACATTAATACAAACAAGCCAATAGTCATGGCCAAAAAAATTCTGAGATCTCCTGAAGGTCAGATAAAGTATCCTTCCGGGTTTAGAATTGACGCGATATTGCGTGCCAGATTGTCTCCAATAACTAAAAACAGAATTTATGAATATATCAGCCAGACCAGCGTGGTTAATCCATACACCGTTTTAACCTTCGAAACTGATGATGGCAAAGTTGTTTTCGATAGGAGGACAAATGCAATCCCAGAACCTGCTAAGGAGGTCTTGCCTCATCCTGCTGATATGGATTTGAAAACCCTCAAGAAAGCTATCATGAATTTTATGAACCAAAAAACTACCATTCATGGTCTCCTATGTACAGGGTTTCAGAAAATTTCTGGAGAAAAGGCTAAGGAAATCATAGGGAAAGCAGAAGTCGATCTCAAAGCAGCAGACCGATACACTGAGCATGAACTAATTAAGATCGTGAATGTCTGCAAACATACAAAATTTCAGAGCCCAAACACAGACCATTTAAGTCCAATAGGAGAACAAATTTTGACGGCAGGAATGACCTCAGAATATACGATCACAACGAATAAAGAGGGACATGGTTCCATTCCACAGAACCCACCGCAGTTGGCTGTGAAAGTGCTTAAGCCTGCACTAACTGCGTATTCTTCTAGAACGTGCGTTATCAATAATAGACCCACCGTAGTAGAGTGCGGAATTGCTTACGGAGGAGATATAGGGTCATTCAAGCTATACAGATTTGCAAATAAGATCCCCTTGCTCTACGACGAAGGTTCTGATGTCGCAAGGGAAGTAGTTTCTGAAGTGGGGATAAATAAGATGGGAATAACAAAAAAAGAGGTAAAAGAGCAATTTGCGGGTACTGATTCGAAGTCGGATCGTGCCGTTGAAATGCTACCTATTCATATTTTTTTCCACATCTGCTCTACTAGAATTCCATATAAGACAGCGGGTAAAGAGAGCATTGCAGCCGAAGGCGATTTAAAAAAATACATGAAGTCATGCTTAGCAGACTTGTATAGGAAGGTTAGTGCTCAAATACGAAAGGAGCTTCGTGTTAAGGAAGCTGAAAGTCGACTTCGACTTTATCGTCACTACATACCATTCATTATTGAAGCGATTTCTGAATCTATCAATATCGATGCAAAAAGACTTTATGAGCTATTTAACAAATTGGCAGAAAAACATGTGAGAGGACATGGCTCGCTGCTGGACGAAACATACACAGAGGACAAAATCACCAAAGATAGAATACAACAAGAGATTGGAAAAGATATAAAAATGTCATCAAAACTCTCCACGAATATCTTAGGAACGAAGACTCTAAGCGATGAAGATAGATACCTGCGTTCCAGTCCCGCCGCTTCCCATAAAAAGGTGAAAGAAATTATTCCACGCCGTAATGAAATTAGGCACACAGAAAAGGTAAAGAATAATAACAAAAATAAGATTAAAAGTAAAAAGGAAATTGGAACACAAACACAGATAACGTTAGATAAGTTTGACAAAACAAGGCAAGCAAAAACATCAAGGAGAAAATAAGTTATGCCAGCTAAAGACGCGCGTCATCAAGAAGTTATTAAGAAAATTAAACTGGTTATGAAAGATATCAGCAAAAACATAGCTGTTGAAAGGATGCCAGTTTTAGATGTACCAAAGGTTGGCTACGATAACACAGTCTGGTCCGACCAGAAAAGGATGTTAATCATAGGTAGTAAAAAAGTACAGATAAGTCCTGATAGCATTAAAAAAATCCCGACTTTCTCGCAATATCTTGTCATGGCTAACGCGGTAAGAAAGCTGCTTGATGAAGAGATGGAGAGTACAATAAGAGGCATGTACTATGCTACCCTAAGTACTGTAGGAGATGACAAGATTAAACAAAAATTCTGGAACAGTCAGGAAAATTCTGATGATGCAATCAAAGCTGTCGAACTCTTGACAGGAGTTCCACGAGAGGAGTTCTCTGTTACTTCCAAACCCAAAGGAATGATTTCGGGCCCCATAACATTGCGCGTTGGTGGCGACATTATCGATTGTAATCTAGGAAGCAGGGCAACATCCCAATTGATTCCAACCAATATCAGAGATGTAGAAATAATTGATGTAAAGGCGAATTTTATTATGGTTGTAGAGAAAGATACTGTCCTCAATAATATTCGCAAATCAGGATTCATTCAAAAATATGACGCAATATTGCTGACTGGCTCTGGGGAACCAGCAAGGGCGACTCGAA
>JBPCNB010000405.1:0-1202 GCA_051001675.1 Nitrososphaeraceae archaeon
AAGCGATCCTAAGGTAAAGCTACAAGCTAGAGCTATAGCTAATGATTGTTACAAGTTCATACTAGACATGTCAACTAACGCAGGGATAGTCTCAGACGCTTTGAAATATGTTACGCAAAAAACAGAACAGATAAACACACTACAAAGATAGACCAAAGGATAGAAAGAGACAGAGGAAGAAACTACTACGAGCGGGCATATTCTAACTAAATGAGACTCAAAGGCAGCAAGGCTTAATCGTTATTACTATTGAAGGTCTTTTCCGAGACTAAGAGATTTTATTATTAGTCAAGCTTGCAAAGAGTGATTTTGTACCTGGGATAACTGAATCTGATGTTAGTTAGATTTCCACTGTGTCATGGTTGTAATATCCTATTGAAATAGGGGTCTAACTAGTCAATAGAAATCTCTTATATACTTCCATACATTTCACAAGCAAGATGAATGATGATTAAAGAGACATTCAGTTTCAGCACGGTAGCAATAGTGGTTGTATTATTACTTGTTGCAGGAACAGGGACTACTACTATTCTTACTGCTACGTATGCTCAGACGAATTTGGGAGAACCGTTTTTTGAAGAAAACGGACAGGTAACGGGTCAGAGAGAAATAGGTCCTAATATGATGCAGATCACTTTTTCTGCCAATGGAACAATGAAAGGTAACATAGAAGTAACAAATACAGGAGATTTTATTAGTGTCTCCAAAGGTGATAATCTCTTTTTTGATCAAGGACAAGGAGCAATAACCACAATTGATGGTAGTGAAACGGCAAACTATACCATTATAGCAGTAGGAAATGTTACACAGGATGGAAAACAAGAGATTCAAGGGGCTGCAGCGTATAGTACAGACTCTACAGGAAAACTAGCTTTTCTGAATAACATTCTAGGAATCTTTAAAGCTGAAGTGGATGAGACAGGAGGATTTGTAAGCAATGAATGGCAGTGGAAATAAGGGATATCCCTACTTATTGAGATATAGAGTGTATCTAAACATTTCTGACAAATAATTCTGAAACTGAAATCAGGGATCCAAAAACCAGAAAAGTTTAGCATCGTTATTATTAGTCGGTGGAAGCCTACGAAGAAGCTATGGATAATTGTTTAATCCAAGAACCAGAAAATGAGGAAGATGTACTAGGAGTTCCTGTATGCGGAGCAAACCTTTCGTCACCCGTATTCGATAGAACAAACTTCATT
>JBPCNB010000406.1:0-1632 GCA_051001675.1 Nitrososphaeraceae archaeon
TATTCACTCTAATAATACTATAGTAATATTTATTTGCTAGCTAAATCTGTACAGCGTGATCACGATTTTTCATGATTCATCTTTCCTTATGAAAAAGGAAAATGAATTTCCAATATTTCTGAATCTATTCAAAAAACTATTAGCACCAGCAAAAATGGCAAAAGAATTGATAGGTATGAGAATTTATAATAAAATATATACACATGACCCATAAGCAAGAAGTCTATGGCCATCAAGGTTTTAGGTGTTGGGAGCAGTATACGGAGGAACTCTGATGGAACCAAAGCATTGAAATTTGTTCTTGATATGACAAAGAGATATGACGCAGAAACACGTTTGCTTAATTTGCGTGAAACCAAACTACCACTTTATGATCCCGATGGTAGTAATGAGGAATATAATTCATTATCTGACGAATTACATAAGATAACCGATTATGTGATTTGGGCTGATGCATTTGTACTTGTTACTCCTGATTATCATGGTTCAATGTCTGGTGTAATGAAAAACTTTTTAGATCACTTTTGGGAAGAATTTGCTGGAAAAGCATTTGGTTACATATGCACATCCCATGAGAAAGGATTAACGGTAATGGATCAGATGAGAACAGCTATTCGCCAATGCTATGGATGGAGTTTGCCATATGGGGTTTCTATTAATGGAGAATTGGATTTTGACGCAAAAGGAGAAATAATAAATGATCTATTGATTAAACGTCTTGATATGCTTTCACGTGATTTGATTACGTATGGCAGATTGATTAGGGAACAATTTTTGAAAGATCTATCTGGTAATGTATTAAATACTTTTGCTGCACGTTACAGAGCATCCTAAATAGACGCATTATAAGCATTTGATGAATCACCTGTTATTGCATCTTAGGCAATATTATAATAACATAAAATACAAAGTAATCGGTTCCGTCTCAATATCTAAATAATATGAAAGATTAAGAGAAATAATAATAACAACAACATATAGCTAACTATCACAATGCTGAAATGCCAAATCTGTGGAAAAGCTGGTAATTACTCACAAATGATAGATTACAATCTTTATTCCGTGCATCCTCAGTGCGAAGAAAAAATAATAATATTATTATTATTGCCAATTCAAAATCAAATTACGACTATAAAAAAGGACTTTATTCATGTCCTATATGTGAAACGGATAATAACAAAGAGCTATCTGAGTCAGAATTAACAAAGCACTTAATGAATCAGCACACGAAGGAAAATCTTATAGATAGAATTTTATTGGATAATTAAATTATTTCTACAAATATAATTAGAATTGTAAGTCTAATACTACCATAGTACAGATGAGATTCATGTCGCTTCTAACATAGACTTCCAACAAATCAGTTTATATTTGTAATATATACCGGTTTATATTTGTCATCTATTCTTAAATAACTCCTGCATTCTTATATTGGCAATGAAATCTGCTCAAATTAATGAGTACGGAGACAGCGAAGTTATCAAGATTAATCAAAGCACATCTGAACCGGCTGTAGCTTCTGGAAAAGATTTATTCATAATAAAAGCAGCAGGTGTAAATCCAGCAGACTGGAAAATTCGTGAAGGAGGCTTACAACAATTAATATCACTTCCGTTCCCGTCAACCCTAGGG
>JBPCNB010000407.1:0-1674 GCA_051001675.1 Nitrososphaeraceae archaeon
TACTTTGACCAGCCTTTCTTGACGTATCCGCTATATTCCTCATCGGTAAGCCACATAGCTATTCATTCAATTCTCAATAAAGCCTTCCCATAGAATATCGTTTGAGATATGGGAACAATCTAAAGAAAAAGCCAGAATGCTTAACAACGATTAATACAGGGAGAGGAACAGAAGAGTGTGTTAGCGATGCCGAACCTTTTTTCTTATTCCGAGTGTCATGCTTGGCGAAAAAAATTGCTATAGAGAAGAGGCTAGCTTGATATATCTAGCTATCTCGGATACTTATCTAGTGTCTTCGAAAAGGAAGCAAAAACTCAACTGTTTATTGTTTGATTGAGCTTAGAATGAAAGCAGAATGACAAGATTTCTATGTAAACCTTTTAAGAACATCAAAATTCAACCTCGTAGACTGGAAATAGTAATTGCAGCTTTAACAATAGCATCACTTATCGTTATACTAATAGCCTACACGGGACACCTGTCTCAATTCCAAATTCAAATCTTGTACACTTTTGATCTTATTGTTGCTATCATGCTAGCGATAGATTTTGCCTTTAGATTAAAAAATCAACCTAAAGGCCAGAAATCGAAATTCTTTTTGAGAAATTGTTATGAAATACCGGCTATCATGCCACTAATTGTGTATACAACCCTTGATGCTCACCTAGCCTTGACTTTCATATTACGCGCTTTGAGATTAATAACATTCTTTAGATTAATTCGGATGTTTAGAATACTTTCCTATTTCGGTGAAAGTCAGTTTTTATATATAGCATTATTTGTATCAATCACTATCATTTTTGGGGCTATATCCATGTATTTGGTGGAGTCTTCGGTCCCTAATTCAAACATACAGAATCTTGGAGATGCATTTTGGTGGTCTATTGGTATTGTATCGACTATTGCACCGAACAATCTTACGCCAGTAACAACTGATGGCAAGATTATTGCAAGTGTGCTAATGTTCATTAGTATTGGTATCGTCGCAATTTTAATATCTACATTAGGTTCCAGACTAATACATTCCAGAATTACAAAAGAAAATAAAAAAAATAGCCTTGCAAAAGAAAGTATGCTCATTCAGGAAGCGAAGGATGATATTAAAGTCAAGATCGATAAAATTGAACAGTTAGATGCACAAGAAGTAGAATTCTTGTTAAATATCGTAAAGTCAATTCATAGCACTTTGCGATACCAAGAACATGTACAACAGCGGGTAATCGCTTCTACCACCTCAGACAGGAGTATAACGAATGGATTGAAACAACAAACATGTCCGGTGTGCCATATGATTCATCCTATGGATTCGACATTTTGTAACCATTGTGGAACTAGAATGACATAAACGAAATGGCATGGGACAATATTGACCTTCTATAAGCCTGAGATCCCGTGTGAATATCGAACTTATTTTAGGGTCGGAGATATTCGTCATATATTATGACTCGAATAGTATAAGCTATACTATTTTCGAATGGCACATCCGAGGAAAAAATAAAACATTCAAATTAGGATGCTGAAGCCAAAATCAAGAGGCATTTCAGAAGTACTTTGACGCTTTGAGATAGAGATGCAATGAAAGCGAATGAGATTAAGCAAGAGAGACAATATCAAAAGAAAAAACAAATGGTAACGGAATTTATCAGAAAAAGGAAGACCAGATCATTCCGTTAT
>JBPCNB010000408.1:0-1649 GCA_051001675.1 Nitrososphaeraceae archaeon
CAGAACGTCAGTACAAGAACGCGGATAATTTAATCAATAGTATGATATATCTAGGAATATGCATTTTTTAGACATTTTATATACAATAAAAGTGTCAGTCCGGAGCACGGCTTACTACATTCCTAGGAATATTATATATGTAGAAACTTGTTAAGCGATTCGACAGTAATACTAAGGAAGATAAAAATCGGTCTTTTTGTTAGTCATGTCTATGACCATATTTTCTCAGTCTCTCGTCCTCATTAATTATATTTTATTATGTAATACTTTAATAATAAATCAAACTAAGCCTTGTAATTGAAAAATATATTGAAGGGAAAAATAGTTGTGCATTCACATGAAAGTGCTATTCTTAGATCTAATCCGCTAAATGACCCTCACACCAGAGAAATCATTGTGTACCTCCCCCCAGAATATTCGAGATCCTATTCGAAAGGGTATATCGCGGTATTCGTCCTAGCTGGTTTTGGTGGAAACGGGAGTTCCATTCTAAACATTGATCCTCTAGGAGAGAACATCGAAAGCCGAATGAATAGATTAATCTCAGACGGCAAATGCGGTCCAATGATTCTGGTATTGGTCGACTGCTTTACACGATTTGGAGGAAATCAGTATATGAATTCGTCGGCAACGGGAAGGTACGAGGATTATATAACCCAGGAAATCGTTCCGTTTATCGATCAAAACTATAATACGTCGTCGCGTAGTGTTATGGGAAAGTCATCAGGAGGTTATGGTTCTCTCATGCTTGGCATGCGAAACCCCGAAGTATTCCAAGGATTGGTAGACCATTCAGGAGATGCGGCTTTTGAATATTGCTACCTTCCTGACTTTCCAAAAGCGTTAGATGCGTTCAGGGCTGCTGACAATAGTCCTCGAAAATGGCTTCAGAAGTTCTGGAATAAACCAAATCGACACAGAAAAGAGGACGCCGCCGCCCTAAATGTGCTCGCAATGGCAGCCCACTATTCTCCGAACCCTTATTCACAAGAAATGGGAGTTGATTTGCCTTTTAGAGTCGATACAGGAGAATTTTTGGACGAAGTATGGAAGCGGTGGTTGGTCTGGGATCCTGCAAGGATAGTTAGCAAGTATAGGGAAAATTTAAGAAAACTAAAACTCATATTCATCGATTGCGGAACTAAGGATGAGTTTAATCTTCAATGGGGCGCAAGAATTATCCATTCTGAACTTGAAAATGTTGGAATCAAGCATTACTATGAGGAGTTCGAAGATGGCCACTCAAATATAAGCTACAGATATGACATCTCACTACCAAGGATTTACTCTGAATTATCATAATTAATATTAAGGGAATTTTAGGAAAAAGCAGAGTGTTTGGAGTGAACAGGATGCTAACTTACCGTTAACAACAAATAAAGGCTTTGTCAATTACCGGAGGTTACCGATAACGTATTTCGGGAAGGGATTTAGTTATAGAGCCGCACTTGAGAAGTATATCAGCGATCTGGGACTTAAAGGCTGGAGTAGAAGCTATTTTGTACGTTGAAAGATTGACGCGAATTAGCCAGAATTGCTTACAAGTTGAGTGATAGTTATGATAATCATAACAATTTAGGGGCAAATAGGGAGCTGACAAGGAGACAAGATTTGACAGTTAGAGCGAATTTCCTGACCTTGTACTCTAT
>JBPCNB010000409.1:0-1996 GCA_051001675.1 Nitrososphaeraceae archaeon
GAAATAAACTGTTCATTTCCTAAAAACTGCTTGAAATCGTCTCCATATACAGACAGGAGTCTCTTGAACATGACCGCACAATCACTAGTATCAAATCTAAAATTCCTCCCTCCAATCGTTTCTTTTATATAATCGGACGGCTTTCCTATAGGTTTTCCACATAGTACACAATTATTTTGTAATTCAGGAGGTATCAACTTTGCGTAGTATTGTATGGCTCATATACTATATCCATATTATTGTTATAGCAAGGAAAAGCTATCAATTCATTTTTTAGGTTTTTGCTAACTACTTGTCTCCAGTCTTCATATATTGTAATGTGCTAATATATCATAGTAATAGAGGATAGAAGTGTGTGATAAGTCTGTGAATACAAAAGCATACCAAGGGGATGGTTGTCCTTTTTGATGATTCCTATATTACTGCTTAAGTCATTACTTTGAGTTTATCTTCTTGTTTATTTCCCTTATTAGATCGTCAGTTGATATTGGTTTTTGAAGAAAGAGATCCGTGTTGAAAGTACAATGTTCCATTTCTCTAATCTCTTCACGATACATTTCACTTGCAGTCAGAAAACACACTTTGACACCAGGATCTACGGTCTTTAACCGTTCATATAACCCAAAACCATCCATCTTTGGCATCATAATATCAATAAGGACTAATTCATACAAGCCAGGTTTGAAGCTAGATAATACCAATTCGGGATCAATGAATGCATCAACATCAAAACCACCATCTTCTAATCCTGCCTGCAATGTAAAGGTAATATCTGGCTCATCATCGACTACCAAGATTCTTCTTTTAGTATCTTGGCTAGCCAATGCTTCTTCATTGGTGTGAACGTCGGTTGTTATAAGAAGTTATTGCAACGCGGCTCGAGGAGATTAAACATCGCATATGACTAGATAGTGCTATGTATTCTTATGAGTGCTATTACTTACAACTTCTGTTTACTTCTGTATCTGCTATAGTCTATACCGCATTCATAACATGGGTATTCTACTTCTAAAGACATTAAATTATATTGTATGAAATTACAAATCTATAAATTCGATTGGAAATTTTATCTTAGAGTCTCTTTTTTCTGCTAATAGCTGTGATATTATCCAAAGTATTCTAATCAATGTCATCATCAATGGACGCTTTTAATGGTTGTCTATTTTCTACTATTCTGTAATCTGGAATAATAGTATATAATTCGGACTTGCAAAAATTAGATTTTCCGTTTCAGTATATGTTATACCTATACCTATTGTTGAGAGTCACAATGTCGTTATAACAACAGCCGTATTTCTCTTTTGCATTTGTATCATTTAGACCAGATCCGTAACTGGTTATATAAACAATAGGAAAATCTTCTGATTGTACCTTGATCCGGAAATGGAATATGTTCAAATCTTTGCTAAAATCTGAGTAGAGCAGACAAATATTGGATGTCGATTCTCGAACCACATTGATTTCAGAAATTAGCAACTGCACTATTTGAAACTCCCGCACTTTGAGCACAATGTAGAGAGTTGCGAACCGCATTTGTTGCAAAACTTCAATCCATCGCTTTTGGTTTCCTGCTGTTTCAAAAACTAAAGCAAGTTGGATCTAACTTACTAACTAGCCTGAGGATCACTTACTTACTTAAGTAGTACGGTATACCTGTATGGGTATGAAGGCTTCTTCTTCCTCAGCCAACCACAAGGTCGCCGTTGTTACAGGTAGCTCAACTGGAATAGGATATGAAACTTCTCTAATCTTGGCAAGAAATGGTTTCCTTACGTACGCCACAATGAGGAACCTTAACAAAAGTGAAAATATAAAATTGGTTGCAACTAAAGAAAACTTGCCCATTCAAATTAAACAGCTTGACGTTACCGATGATGTGTCGGTCACGAATGCGATACAAGCAATATCGACTGAGGTAGGTCGTATAGATGTCCTAGTAAATAACGCAGGTTATGGACTTAATGGTGCCTTTGAGGATCTTGCGATGGATGAGATA
>JBPCNB010000410.1:0-1436 GCA_051001675.1 Nitrososphaeraceae archaeon
GAATTATGTTACGTCTCTCTCTGATATGTGGCGCAGAATCAGATCTTAAATTAGCGTATAATTTATAGGGCTTGTTGTTTTCATTGTTCTGCAATCTATCAGAATTCTTTACGTTTGTAATGAAATCAAATATGAATTCTTCCACTTTTTGGTCCATTCCCGCTATTGAATACCCTGTTCTAACACTATTCGCGAGGAGGTACAGAGACAATATGTCGGCTTTGTGTTTTATCTCAGAGGCCCTCTCCCCTAACGATCGGTCAAGAAATGACAGCGAACTGCTCCCTCGGTTCAAAGCCGCCTCTGGAACTTGAGTCTTGTACATCCTGTAATATCTCTTCAGTATATCAAAATTTACTGAAACAACGGTGTGGGAAATTGAAAGCGACAGCATCTGAGCTGCTATGTATCTATGTGCAAATCTAGTGTTAGGTAACCCAATTTTTGAAAAGAAAGGATGCTGCGACATCTCGATAGTTTTCTTACGCATCTTTCCTCTTATCGCGTTGAGTTTTTCAGCTGAGTTGAGTGGCATCCCTTCTTGCAATCGCAAGAAAATATCTGAGGTTGTTTCCTCATCTACATCTGTGACAATAACCGAATTGATCTTAAATTCTTTGAAATATGATCGGTAGTTTTCTGGTAATTGACTAAACTTAGCCGTGTTACCATCCAATTCGTCCGTAATACTTGGCGAAAGACCAAAGCCGTCTTTTACAAATTCGATTATCGCTTTGAGTCTCTGCTGACCATCCAGGCACTCGTAATAGGAGCTATTACTTTTTTGCCTTAAAAAAATTGATGCGATGTCATAGTTCCTTAATATTGAATCTATAAGCAGTTGTTTCTTTTGTTTATTCCAAACCTTGGATCTTTGGTATTCAGTGTTAAATTTGAGAACCCCTCCATTATCCATATCACAAACCTCTCTTAGAGTCCACTTTCGCGTGCTATGGGACGAAATTGGAATATTGAGTTGATCTGCACTCACGGTTAATATTATGTGGCGATGTTCTTAAGCAGATCCCTTGTTGTTGCGAAAACCATTACTTTTTAAGCCATTTGTATAATACTTGAGGAATTTTGAGATACCATTCTGAATTTCCCTAATTTTATTGTCAAAATATGCATGGGTCAGGCCGTTTAAGGAATATTAGAGTATTATTTTGGGTGCATTTATTCAAGCTGGGCTTGAGATTGAATTATTAAGAGATACAATTTTAGCATCAATGATTTAAAGCTATCATTATGAATGACGCTAATTTTGAACTTCTAACCGGCTATGCAACACCTGCGGGGACAAAAAAATATGCAAACATTGCGGTTAAAGACAAGGGAAGGCCAGCTGCTCACTTTCGACCCTTTGATAATTTATATCTATCAAGTATAGGAATCGGTACCTATCTGGGAAACCCAAATAAACAGGACGATCAATT
>JBPCNB010000411.1:0-19178 GCA_051001675.1 Nitrososphaeraceae archaeon
GCCAAGCCCCTTGTCAATCTCTTTGTAAATTTTTGCTTCCTCTCTTGTTATCCAGACGTCCTCATATTCGCTTCAGCTCGGGCGAACAGTAGCCGTTATAAACGCCTGCATTGTCTTATAAAATTTAGAATATTCCTCATCTTCAATAAGGGCGGACTTGTCCGCAAATCGCGATGTTAAGGAATCGCATCCAACAAATCCAGTTACTCTTTTGAGTTTATTGTCAAAACCGAAAGAACTTCTAGTTACTATGTGATTTCCTACCATTACTGCGATCCCGTTTTCATCATCTGAAAGCGGTCTTTTTGCGATAATGATCTCTCCCATGACCTTGCCGTTGTCTAGGTTGAGTGGAAGCCTGTGACCTTGTATATCTGGGGCCTTTATTGGTTCGGCTCCTGTGAAATCCCACTCTGAAAAAGTTTCAGACGATTTTATAAATACTTGAAATAAAGGTTGTCTTAATATTGCTAACTTTCGTATTTCCTTCGACAATTTCTCCAAGTCGATTGATACCTTGGGGCCCTTTAGAGAGAGTTCTGTTCCATTTCGTCTTAGGGGTTGCTCACTAATTTCTAAAACAGGGGTGTTTCCGGCAAATAACTTGTCTAGCACTGAAGCTTCTAGGACGATTGATTTGTAAAAGGTGTCAAGTTTTGTTCGTATCTTCATATTTTGAAAAGACGTGAGAAATGATAATCTTCCGGTTCCATATCTACCGGTCCTTATTCTGCGCAGCCGAGGAGAAATTGAGTCATATCTCTTATGAGGAGATCCTAGGAGGAGAAACTTCTCCATACCGTCTGCATTCATTCCGGCGTCATCTTCTATCAAGATAGATCCATCCTTCAGGATGGTGATAAGGACAGCGGTTGCATCCTCGTCAAAAGCGTTCTCTATCAACTCCTTTATGATTTCGTTAGGGGAAATCCAGGTCTTAGTAGCAAATTCCCTAAAGAAAGATGGATGTACTTTTAATTCTACTGTCATTTCACGATTGAGATTTTACAGCATCCCCTTTATTTGTTGCGTATGAAAACTTATTTGACAATGTAGTCACATAAGATGGTATAAATAAATCAGTCTCCAACCAACGTGATCGAAGCAGATATCGGCTTGCAAGGAAAAACGAACCCGTGGCCTCTCATTCCTTGGTTCTCTCGATTAGTTTCATATTTGGAAAGGTTCGGCCTTGCCATTCTTTATACTATCGTAAACGCTGATTTTCAATTTGTCAACATCCATTTGAAAGTATAGCCCGTTGACATTTTTTAATTTGTTGAGCGCCCGTGTGAGAATAGAAATGCCAATTTCCACTTCGTCCTTTTGGAAGTGGACAAAAGCAGCACAAACCAGAATAGTCCCGCCTAGAAGTTCCTTTTCGACGCCGCGGGATCCCTTCCATATAGATTCTAGTATCTCATGTGCTATCCAATACTTCTCATCATTGAAGAAGATTATGGCCTCGGTTACACCGTCTTTTTTTTCTCTTTTTCTTTCAACAACATGGTAGGAACTGGCATAGGCGCCGATGTCTCGGAAGATGTTAGCAACTTCCCTGACTTCACGCTTGTCAGGGATGCTTATGTCATATTCAATGTAAGAATTTGATACTCTCGTATCTCTTATGATCATCTCGTTCTGTGAAGCAAAGGCTCTGGCCTTAATTTTCAGCGATAAAGCATCTTTTGGTTGATACGAAAAATTCTGTAGAAAAAGCATGTACCTGGATAGCATTAGTCGTTTTGATATATTCACACAGAAAGATAAACCATCACCTATAGCCATCTGAGCGCTTTCACCTAACATGAAGTAGCGGAGGGATAAACCGTTCAATAATACCAATAATATATGATGACGCTTCTTAAAAAATTGGAAACTAGAAGCAAACAAAAACATCCTTTTTCTAGATTGAAATTCTCAGTGATCTTGTAAAAAAATGGTAACCCAGCATTCATCCTTATCCGAGTCTGTCCGTTATGAACTAACCAATGGCACATTTTAGAATTTTCAATTGGTCATTTCGGTTCTTGATGTAATTAGAAGCATCAAAGTTAGTTAGCCGTTTCTCTCTCACCTTTATAAAGCTGCCCAATCCTAAGCCATCTCGGCAAAGATATAAGCAGTGTCAATGTCTTGGTCGTTAGTCCATAATGTAGGCAAAGTAACACAGCCAATTACTTTTAAACCAAATTCTTTGATCACATTTCCCCAACCCCATTGAGTTTTGTCAGCCGTGTATTCTCTCATCACGTGGCTCCCCATGAAATTAAAGCCAATGGTGCCGCATGTATCTGAAAGATTTTTTGCTCTCTTTAGGACATCAATCGCAAGCATATCTCCCGACTGAGGAAGGCCGGATATAAAAAAGACAGGACGTGAGAGGGCAAGGGACTTGTATTCGAACCCCATAGCATCGACATTAAGGATTTCAAAGTCTATACCTGTCGATGAGGCGATCTTACGTTGAAGGAGAGCCAAATCACTATCGATTTCCACGCTGAAAGACTTCAGGCCCAGAAGAGTTGAACAATAGGCAATTCTCCCATCTCCAGAACCTACATCAACTAATTCCTTGAATCCCAATTCCTTGGAAAGAAGAGATAAAACGTAGGCAGACAATATCCAGGTTGGATAAAATGGTTGATAACAAGTATCATGTTTCTTACTGCTAAGCCAGTAGTGATTAATGTCACCCTCATATGATTTGCATTTAGTGCCATCAACTATGATTTCCGTCTGCTTTAAATAAATTGGATTGTTTTGTGCAAATAGGTTGAGTTTGTCAAGTATGCCTTGTTCGATATCCAAACCAGTTGAAAATAGACAAGGCACTATCTCTGAGACATATCCCTTCGGCGAAAAATATTTCATATATCGGTTTTTAAGTCCAATTATAGATGATGAGATAGACCCCGACGGGAAATGTTGTATTGACATTTATTTTAGTACACGGATTCTGCGCTTGGCCGCAGGGCTCGTTTGTAGCTCTTTCTGCCGCATACCACGCAATAATATAATCTCTTTTTCTTGTATGTGTAAATTATATCCTCTTCCTCTAAAATATTATGGGTCGTCTTAGCCATGCAGCGATCGCAAAATCGTCTCTCTGTGGTTTCACAGTCCATAAGAATCTCCTTTGCTGTATCGAAATGGAGTTAAGCGCGGAACAACACCCTTCGTCACTATCTCTTTAGCTTTCGGGACAACAAAGTCGCAACCTCTGACGGTATCTTTGCTACCGGAACTTGTGCCTTAGCAAAGCTTGCCAATTTCGATTCAGCAGAACCATAGTCCCCGTACACAATAGCCCCTGCGTGTCCCATTCTTTTTTCCTTTGGCGCTGATCTTCCAGCAATATATCCGATGACTGGAGTGGAAAAGTTAGTTTTGATTATGTATTCTGCTAGCTGCTCTTCCGCGTCTCCGCCGATTTCCCCTACTACGGCAACACCCTCAACATCGCGAATTCCTCTAATTATCTCAAAACATTCGATTAAATTCGTACCGTTAATAGGGTCGCCTCCAATGCCCATACACAGCTTTTGCCCGTAATTTGCTTTGGTTAAATTATAAGCCAATTCATACATTAAGGTGCCACTTCGAGATAAAAGAACTACTTTACCGGTTTTAAACGGCTGGGCAGGCATAATTCCAACCTTGATAACCTCAGGAACAATTATGCCTGGTGTGTTAGGACCGATTACTAGGGCATTATTCTTTGTGGCGTATTCGGTTACCTTAAGACAATCCAAAATAGGAACATGTTCTGGTATTGCTACTAACAATTTTATTCCACTATCGATAGCTTCGATGGCAGCCTTCAGGAAAAAAGGAGCAGGCATAAACATGGCAGAAATCGTAGCTCGAGTCTTTTCAACGGCTTCGGCCATATCATTATAAATAGGAATTCCATCAAATTCTTGCCCTCCTTTGCCGGGTGTTACTCCTGCTACAACGTTAGTACCATAGTCTCGCATTAGTCGGGTATGAGTAGATCCAAAACTCCCTGTCATACCTTGAACAATAACTGGTTTTTTATTATAATTTCCCTCATTTTCAGTCCCGACCAAGATACCCATAAGGTCAAATTTACTTGCCATAGATCTCCTCCGTTTTAGATAGTTCGTCAAGCATCCCCCGAATTGCCTGTTCAGCTGAATCATACATTTTTGCGTTGCTGTTTTTTAGCAAAGCTTTTGCAGTCTCAGACTCTGCCCCCGTAATCCTAGCGAACGTCGGCACCTCTATAATGCCTTCACGATAGGCTCTAAGGATACCCTGTGCCACCATGCTTGTTTTAACGATTCCCCCGAAAAGGTTTATCAAAATAGCTCTTATCCTTTTTGTCTTGCTAATTACTCGTAAGGAATCATATATCGTTTCCGATGTTGCACTCCCACCAAAGTCGAGGAAACAGCCCGCTTTTCCGCCTTGGTCTGACACCATATCAAGAGTGGACATTACAAGTCCTGCTCCATTGCCGATAATAGCGATGTTTCCATCTAGTTCTACGAAGGAGAATCCGCTTTTTCTTGCCTGCAGTTCAGATTCAGACATGTGTTGATACTTGCTGAGCTCAGGATGTCTGAATAAAGCATTATCGTCAATAATGACTTTAGCGTCAAGAGCCATAAGAGATCCATCTCCAAGAACTACCGCAGGATTGATCTCAGCTAACTCTGCCTCCTTTTCGAAAACCAACCTTGACAAGTTCATGGCAAAATTCTCGAATGACTCAGCCGTTTGACCCTGCAAGTTAAGTTTCGACGCCGCTTCGCGCGCTAGTGACTGCGTTATGCCAGAGTTCGGAAGATCTACTATGAACTTGTTTTCGACACCCTCTATTTCAACTCCTCCCTGAGCAGAACAGATTAAGGAATAACACCTCTTACCTCGGTTCAAAAAAATGGAGATATAGATTTCTTGCTCAATGTGTACTCCTTGTTCGAGCAAAATCGACCTAGGAAGTTCCCCCTTAATTTCTTTGTTCATTAGTTCTGGGAACTTTGCGACAACATCCTCTTGTGTCCTGCATTTGACGATTGCCCCAGCCTTCCCTCTTCCTCCAGCTGCAACCTGTGATTTAAGTATTAGTGGAAATTCAAATTTGGATGATAATTCTTTTGCTTCACGCAACGAAATTGCCAAATAAGATATAGGAATTGGAATTTGATACTGAACAAATAGCTCTTTTCCTTGATATTCGAGTAACCTCATTCCGCGGCTATCAAAAATTGTAATTGACTCATTTATAATTCTAGTATACTAAATTATATAAGAACGTGACCACAAACAGAATGGTATCGCCTAAAATTATGAATATATTATATTTATTTGTCCATATAACATCTTGTTTTCAAAATTAGAATCAGAATTCCCTGCATTGAGCGAAAATAAGCTTTAAATATTTACCTTGTGTCAGACGAATAATGGCTGAAAAAATGACGGCTGTTTGGTTAATACTTCTGACGATTATTGTCTGCTCTGCCGTTCCAGCAGCGATGATTTGGCTGACTTCACAACCCAAACCCGAATTCGTTTTGGGGCTTATGCCACATGACGTTCCTATGTTAGGCATTATTAGTTGGTTTTAATATAGGCTAACGATTATTGCTGATAAAATAAATTTTTTTGTAAAGCCACTACGTGTCGGCTCCACCATCAATTTCATTTCTGGCTTTTTTCCAGAAATCTTTGATGACTATAGTGTTATATTATGTCAGAAAGTATGACTTTACGTTTTGGCCGAGAATAATTTGCTTACGATGTTACTTTGGCTCGGCGAGCTTATAATTTCAAGCTGGGTACTTTCTTACGGGGCCGAACATCTTTCAATGAAATACGGGGCGAAGTTCGTGGGAAGAACCCTCCTAAGCATAGCCACCACTCTTCCCGAAATTGCTATAGTTATTTACGCTGCGGCTGATGGTTTTTACGGAATCGCTATAGGCGCAGGATTAGGCAGTAATTTATTGATGATGACTTTGGGATTGGCAGTGATGTTGCTTATCGCTACTACTAGACTATCAAAGGCGCCTTTGAAAGGTATAGCTGTAGGAATGTTCAAACTTGATAAAATTTTCTTATTGGCCACTGCAGTAATCAGCGCTGCACTCTTCATCGACGGTTACAATTTTTTGGACGGATTTGCTTTCTCTGCCCTTTTCATCGCTTACATTATTATGGCATTTCTAGAAATGAGGAAAGACAGAAAGAAGGAATCCCTAGAAAGTGATTCCGGACTTAGGAAATCGGAATATAGGCACGAGATAAGCGATATTAATGACTCTAGCGGTCCATCGAGAATGTTTGATAAGAATATGCTAAAGGCGGTATTAGCATTCGTTGCCGGGACTGTTGGGATCGTATTTGGAGCAGGGCCCTTCATCGATTCGTTGCAAGGATTTTCATTAGAAGTAGGAGTATCAGTCATCATACTAGCTGTTATTATTAGTCCCATAGCAGGCGAAATGCCAGAAAAAATCTCGATGATGATTCTTGCGCGCAAGGGAGCAGCAGGCGCGTCTATAGCTATAGCCAATGTACTTGGATCGAAAATCCTAAACAATACACTGCTTTTGGCCGTAGCAGTATTCGGTGCCATGTATCATGGTGGATTCTATACAACTATTGATCTTACGACAGTGCTTTCTTATCAGGTGATTCTCGTTACCTCTGTTACGATTATTGCTCTTCTCCCACTATTTAGGAAAGAAATAGGTCTGAAAGTAGGGATCCTTCTGGCAAGCATGTATTTAGTTAGCTTGGTCATACAATTTCTTCTTCTTCCTCAAGATATTACTTTACACTAGCATCGGTCGAACATTCAGTTGGAATTCCAGCAGGTGCTGACCACACACCTTGAAGACGAACAAATTAAGTTATTATCGTTGGTAAAATAAACTTTGAATTACCTCTTAAAACTTGAATTTGTTATCAGGAAAAGTGAGATCCAAGTTAGCAGATCGTTACAAGATTTACTTATAAAAAAATGTTACTAATGTTAGTAAATTTAGAAATGACTAGCAGGATTCGAAAAGGTGGAATTTAAATTCTTGCTCGTAATAAAGACTATGGCGACAAACCGAGGCTACTCGAGGTGCACAATATTGCTGTTTAAAGCAGAGGACGTACCTCTTTAGACTTGCTTTAATCATTTTGATGGCAGAACATCCTTTTGTATTATCTCGATTTTTTTTGGCTAATTCTTAGTTAGTGGTCTATTTCACGTACGAGATACCACAGCATAAACTTGGACTACCTTCGAGAGAATATCTTTATTATTAATTCTTATTTATTTAAAATATACCTTTTCCTGGTTTTCCCATGCCATCCAAATCTATTTATTTTCGATGAAGACAGTTTTGCTTATGGGCATATTTCTCGGAAGGAAATCCAAGCGGCCAGTAGCTAATCCCTCTGCTGATTCAGTTCCTGAAGCGAACACATTGGATTCGCGTGACTTCCAGAAATACGATTTGTACAAGAAGGGAATCAACAGTATGTCAAACGAAAAATTCGAAGATGCAATCCGCAGCTTCGAGTTAGCATTGCGGCTTGATTCTAAATACGTCGATGCTTGGATAAAGAAAGGTTATGCTCATTTTCATTTAGGTGAATATAATAGCGCCATTTCCTCCTACGATAAAGCGCTAGATATAGACGTCAATAATGCAGAGCCATGGAATTTAAAGGGCTTGGCATATTACAAATTGAAAAATTACGACAAAGCGATAGCGGCATGTGAAAAGGCTATCGATGTCAATCCAAATGAAGCCATGGTATGGTATAATTACGCCTGCTTCCTTGTACTAAGCGGACGGATAGATGAGGGGCTAGAAGGTCTGAAACGATCTATCGAAATAGACATCAGTTATGCAAAGAGGTCAGTCAGGGATAGAGACTTTGAAAGTGCTAGGGCAGAGGAAGGATTCAGAAGGATTATTGAGGTCGTAGTGCTAGAATCGATTAGACAGGGTTATAATTACGTCGGCAAGATCGTGTGGATTACGGGTATGGACAAACAAGATGTGGAAGATGCAATGACGAGACTATCAATGAAGGGCCTGTTAATAAGAAGAGAGAAAAAAGGTATCACGAGCAAGGAAGAATATTATGAGATGGCAAAAGAGATAGCAGATAAACTGGGGTCCGCCAAACACACAGGCTTTCTAAATAGAAGTAAAGTCATATCTGCGCCTTTACAGGAGTTGAAAGACATTAGTGAGGTTATTGGCACAGCAAAAATATCCATAGAAAAAGGGAACATCCAATTGACCATTGAAGCTTTGGAAGAATTAATCAATCCTGCCAAACACGGTAACGCAATGATAGAGCAGTTCTTCGATGAACACAGAGATTTAAGACTTTTTGATATACGATTAAGGGATAGGGGTCAAGAGTATCTAAATTCGCACAAGATAGAGCTAACTAATTTACTCTCAGAAATCGACGTGAAGGTTCGAGGCAACCTTATGTCGAGTCCACCGAGCGAATAAACTTGGAACCACTAAGATGAGGTATGTGACGTCGGTTGCCGAAGAATATCGATCGCCTGACGAAAGGATAGCCAACAGATTGCCGCCATAGATGCAGGTATTATACTCGGCTACGTATTTAGCGGAATGAATATTAGATGATCGCCTAGCAAAGGTCATCCGTCTTATCAGTTGTCACAGTTAGCTAAGGCAAAATTCCAAACCACTTAATTGCTTTTGAAATTATGCCCGGCCCTGCCACGCTGTTTTTTGTTAGTATTTTTCACCCATACTATATGATTCAGATAATATATTATAATAGGTGATACCAATACTTTAGACATGAACAAGACGTTTGCTGAGGTCAGCGAGAAGGAAATTACCAGAAGCATAGCATCAATGTTTAATGAAACAATTCAGGAATACGCTGATTCTGACATAATAATTATCGGAGCAGGTCCAGCCGGTTTAACCGCGGGGCGCAGACTCGCTACTACAGGGTTAAAGACCCTCATTGTTGAACAAAACAATTATCTAGGCGGAGGTTATTGGGTTGGCGGATATATGATGAACCCAGTTACGGTGCGTTCCCCGGCCCACAGGGTCTGGGATGAGTTGGGAGTGCCATATCGTAAAATTGGCGAAGGTCTATACGCCACATGGGGTCCACATGCTTGTTCCAAATTAATTGCTGCCGCATGCGATGCAGGCGTTAGGTTTTTACAGCTTACTAAATTTGATGACTTGATATTGAAGAACGGACGTGTGTCAGGTGTTGTTGTTAATTGGATGCCTGTTTCAGCATTGCCAAGAAACGTTACCTGCGTAGATCCAATAGCCTTAGAAAGCAAGATTGTAATAGACTCATCAGGTCATGACTCAGTCGCAGTAAAACGCCTAATGGATAGAGGATACGTAAAGTGGAAAGGGATGGATCCTATGTGGGTTGATGGCGGCGAAGATGAAGTAGTTAATAAAACTGGTGAAGTATTCCCAGGTTTGATAGCAGCCGGAATGTCGGTGACAGAAACCTTCGGATTGCCAAGAATGGGCCCCACTTTTGGTTCAATGTTACTGTCTGGTAACAAAGCAGCAGAAGTAGCCCAAAGCAAGATTCAAGAGATAAGCAACGCTCCACCTCTACTATAGTAATCCACTCTTTTTTTGCAGCTGCCGATCTCCCTCAGAGAAGGATTTTTCTTACTCCTACCATTTTGATTTTCCGAACAAATTATTAACAGGTAGCATGGTTGTAAATTGTAGTTACTCCACATGTCTTATAGTGTCGACGACGCTGAAATTAATAAATCAAAGCCACTACAAACTTATGATGTAATTATTATCGGTTCCGGCCCGGCAGGATACACCGCGGGCATCTATACATCACGCGCCAAACTCAAGACCAGAATTATTTCAGGTACACTGCCAGGAGGTCAGTTGATGACTACAAGTGAGGTAGAGAATTACCCGGGATTCCCAAACGGAATTTTTGGGCCAGAACTGATGATGAATATGAGGCAGCAGGCTGAAAGATTTGGCTCTTGCGTGGTCGATGACGAGGTTATTCGTGTGGACTTTAGCAAAAGGCCATTTGTAATCGCATCACATTCTGAGATTTGTGAGGCGCATTCAGTGATTATCTGCACAGGCGCTACCCCTAGAAAGTTAGGCATTCGTGCTGAGGAGCAATTCGCTGGAAGAGGAGTTTCATATTGTGCAACCTGTGATGGCCCGTTCTTTAAAGGGGAAGATATTGTTGTTGTGGGAGGAGGAGACACAGCGTTAGAAGAGGCTACATTCCTAACAAAGTTCGGCCGATCAGTCCGAATCGTTCATCGTAAAGACTCTTTAAGGGCAAGCAAAATACTTCAAGAAAAGGCTTTTGAAAACCCCAAGATTGAATTCTTATGGAATAGAGTTATTTCCAATATTGAAGGAGACAATAAAATTGGAGCAGTTATTGTAAAGGATGTAAACAATAGCAATGAGCAAAAGCTTTCTGCAGGAGGATTATTCGTGGCAATAGGCCATGAACCCAACACTGCAATTTTTAAGGAACAGATAGCACTGGACGACAAAGGTTACATAATTTTGAAAAATCATACAGCTACGAATGTAGATGGGGTATTTGCTGCGGGTGATGTTCACGATTATAGATACAGGCAGGCAATAACGGCAGGGGGCTTTGGTTGTATGGCTGCGTTGGATGTAGAGAAGTGGATAACCGAACGGAAGCACAGCTAATAATGTTACTTAGGAATCACTCACTCTTTTGATATGCCAAACGCGGAAGATTTCTTGCACTCTTTAACAGAGTTTCATACTCCGTGTTTGTAAAAATTCCCTGTTCGACGTAAAGACTTTTAAATTTCCTCCCATCATCTGCAAACAGGCCAACAAATATCCCTTCCTCAAGGTACTCAGCCCTCTCTAACATCGAGGCCATGACAGATCCCGACGATGGTCCGACTAGCAGGTTTTCGCGCTTACCAAGTTCCCTTGCCATATTAAAAGAGTCTTTGTTGGTTGCAGTGATCCAGTGATCAACAACTTCCTGTCGTCGCTTAAACAAATCAGGCATTGCAGACTCCTCAAAGTTCCTTAAACCTTGGAGCAAATGATTTTGCTGCGCTTGTATTGCAATGATGCTGACACGCCGGTTCTTTTCCTTCAGGTAAGTGGCCACACCAGTGATAGTCCCACCTGTACCGCAACCGGTAAAGAAGTGAGAGACTTTGCCATTAGTTTGTGCCCATATCTCCGGCCCAGTACTGTCATAATGCGCCAGAAAGTTGGCGTCATTCTCATATTGATTGGGCATATAGTACACGTCAGGTCTGGGTTTAGCAATGGCCTTAGCCAACGCAATACTTTGATCTGTTCCAGCTCCGACTCTTGGACACAAATCATCTGATGTTTCATGAAGTAATGCACCCAGATCTCTAAGTATTTTCTTCGTTTCTTCACTTACTTTTTCTGGGATGACAATTTCTACTTTGTACCCTAAGCTCGTCGCAATGCCTGCCAAAGCTATTCCAGTATTACCCGATGTAGGCTCAATGATGATACTCTTTTCCTTTTTCAATAGACCTTTTTTCTCTGCATCTTTAATCATCCAATACGCGGCACGGTCCTTAACGGAACCAAATGGATTATACCATTCCAACTTGGCATAGAATTTGATGTTCTTAGTGGAAAAAGATGATAGCTCGATAAGGGGGGTATTCCCAACACTTTCGATAATATTTTGACTGGCTATACTCTCCATTTTATTTTGCCTTCTTTATTACGAACTCAAGATCCTTTTGAGTTTTATTGACTGACAGTAGATGATGTCCTGTTCTGCTTATCCAACGAGATATGTCCTCTTCAGATTCGGGATCGTCTGCTAACACCTTCAGTACGTCCCCGCTCGCAAGTTTTTCGATTTCAATCTTGGTACGAAAAACAGGTTCAGGACAAAACAAACCTCTTACGTCTATAGTTTTTGCATGCTCTTCGGTGTCAGTGGCATCCATGCCCTATACATTCTCTTGCATATGCGTAATAATAAACGTTTATGAGACTATTAATTGCGATATTTTATTGATGATTACACTGATATTATCTAAAGAGATCTTTTTCTCTTGCTCTGATCAACTCATTTATTGATGCTTTCTTAGACATCACAAAATCAAAACCTCGGACAATTGCAACTGGAATCCCGTTGGACTTACCCATCACCAATTCCGCAGCAGAGGCAAGCTCATCAACCACGGCAATCTCTGTCACCTTTAACTTTTTGCCAAACATGTCATCTTCTCCTATATAGCTTTTAATTGCGTTCAATCCTGCTATACCGATCGCAACATTGGTCTGGCCGTTTCGAAATGGTCTTCCGAAACTATCTGCTATTATAACAGCAACTTCTCTATTTGTTTTTTCCCGAAGCATATTCATAATCTGATTCGCAGAGGCGTCAGGATCATCAGGAAGCAATAACGCATTTTCATTGCTCTTTATGATATTGCTTTGGTCGATCCCGGCATTTGCACATACGAAGCCATGCTTGGTTTCACTAATAATAACTCCATTCGCTATCTTGACAATGTTCTTCGAATGTTGCAAGATTAGTTCGATTACGCGAGCGTCTTTTTTGTAAGCCTTGGCTAGTCGGATCGCATTAGCAGATGGAGTCAAAGAACTTAGGGGTACTATTCGACCCTCCGCTTTAGAAACTATTTTCTGTGCTATAACAACGATATCTCCATTCGCGAACTTTAGTTTTTGAGAGATCATCGATCGCAGAATCAATTTGTATATCCTATCCCCCGGTTCGACATCTCTTAGCATCCTCAAGGGGATCACTTTTATCTCCTGCTTCAATCGCAGCCAGTAATTATAGTCTATCTAAAATAATTACCTACAACCTAGATAAACTACTGAGTTCTAGTCAGAACTGCATTACCAAACTTTTTCTCAAGTAAATTAAGCAATAGTGATAAGTCATGTATTTCCAAAACCGCGTCTGATTTCTCCTTGACTTTCTCTACTGGACAAAAGCCAACTGTATATCCTGCGATATCGAAAAGACTCAAATCATTAGCCCCATCAACTACTACTACTATCTCACTTTTCTGAATTCCCCACTCCTTTATTGTCGGTATTACCGCGGCAGCCTTGTCGGAAGTCACATTCATTTTCAGGCCTGTCAGAACACCATCTTCAAAAACAAGCTCATTACAAAATATCTTGTCTAGGCCCAGTTCACCTTTCAGTCTGTCGGTAATTATCGAGAATCCACCTGACACCGCTATCATTCTCCAACCAGCCCTTTTTAATGACGAGCACAGCTCTAATGCTCCCGGCATAATCTCCAGGTTCTCACCGATCCTCTTTGCTTCCTCAAAACTTATGCCTCTTAATGCAAAAACCCTTTTTTTGAGACCTTCTTCCCAATTAATCTCTCCTCTAATACCTTGCTTCGTAATTCGCCAAATTTCTATTTCTTTTTCGGGTCCCAACACCTGTGACAAAACTGGGAGATATTCTGCATTAAGAAGAACACCCTCGACGTCAAATATCACTAACATTCCGAAGAGCTTCGATTTCCTCACATCGCGTGTTCTATATTAAGTTTGTTTAAAAGATGAATGGTAAGATTTTATTAAATAACAATGCATCACATATACCTGAGGTCATAATTTGAAATCCGAATAGCCACTCATTGGGTGTCTGGTTAAGCATTTGAAACTTAGCAAGGGTGATATATTGCTAATGTATTGTGCTAACCAATGAGCGAAAGTGTACAAACGAAATACACTGTGCCTATCAAGCAAGTAGAGAAAGGAATTAAGTTGACGGATGAAGCTAAATCTGAGCTGCGTAGTATAGGCATGATGGATGATAAAGGTAAGCTGAAGTTAAAGGGTGTAAGTCCTAAGATGCTAAAAAGAATGAAGCTAGAAGCAGTTGATTGTCCTGTTCTCAACCAGGAGATCGGATTCATTCAGTGTTATGTTTGCAAGAATTTTAACAGCAGAGTTACCGGCCAAGTATATTGCAGAGGAGATCCGCTATAACAACAAAGGGTTTATTTTAAATTTCACACAAATTGCGTGACAGTCTTGGACAATACAAAGCTGATAGGTATTTCTGTTAAGAAATTTGAGGACTTCTCAGAGTGGTACCTTCAGGCTATAATAAAAACTGAGCTTGTAGATTATGCCCCCGTCAAGGGTTTCATTGTTCTACGTCCCTATGGATATAAAATCTGGAACAGCATAAGTCAAACTCTGGACAAGAAATTAAATGAATCTGGTCACGAAAATGGATTTCTGCCTCTGTTGATCCCTGAAAGTATTCTGGCAAAAGAAAAACGACATTTTTCTGGATTCAATCCAGAAGTCTACTGGGTTACAGAGGCAGGAAACGACACCTTGTCAGAAAGACTCGCATTAAGGCCTACCTCTGAGGCTATCGCGTACTCCACATTTTCCAACTGGATAAAAAGTTATAGGGACTTGCCCCTGAAAATGAATTTCTGGAATACAGCCTTACGTGCAGATATTAAAGGGACAAAACCTCTCATAAGGAACTCAGAATTCCTGTGGCAAGAAGGGCATACAGTCCATGCAAACGAGGAAGAAGCCGAAGACGAATCACAAACAATTCTCGAAATATACCGAGAAATCATAGAAAAGTATCTGGCTATTCCGTGTATCGGGGGCCATAAGAGTGATAAAGAAAAATTTGTCGGCGCTGACGATACCCTGACGCTTGAGAGCATAATGAGCGATGGGAAGGCTCTCCAAATGGCCACATCACACAATCTAGGCCAAAACTTTTCGAAGAGCTTTGGCATAAAATATCTTGGTAAGGATAACCAAGAACATTTTGCATGGCAGACATCTTGGGGGCTATCGTGGCGTCTCATTGGAGCCGTAATCATGATTCATGGTGATGACAAGGGAATAATTCTTCCTCCAAGAATAGCTCCAATTCAAATCGTAATCGTCCCAATTTTCAAGAACAATGACTCAGATCATATAATACGAGCAGCAGGTGAAGTTGCAGAAAATTTGAAAAAATCAGGATTAAGAGTACACACTGACGACCGAGTTGAATATACATCAGGCTGGAAATATAATGAATGGGAATTGAAGGGCGTTCCCCTAAGAATCAACATTGGAAAAAGGGAAATCGAAAGAGGAGATGTCGAATTAGTTAGAAGAGATACAATGATTAAAGAATATGTGAAATGTAATGACCTACTCTCCCGTATCGAGAACCTTTTGGAAAAGATCCAGGACGATTTGTTCGCTCGAGCTAAAATCGCCCTCGATAAAAGCACATCAGAAGCCACAAACCTTAGTGCATTGAAGTCCATCATAAAAGATAAAGGCGGCTTCGTTTTTTGTGGATGGTGCCAGAATCAAGAGTGTGAGCTTCGAGTAAAAGAAGCCACCGGTGCGGATCTGCGAGTCATCCCCTTTGATAGACAGGATATTTCAAAATTTCCAAATTGCGTATATTGCGAGAGAAATGCTTCTCGAGTGGTTGTCTTTGCACTGGCCTATTGATGAGCAGTTAACCTTGGATTTTAATGAATAAGAATTGAGCCATCTCCAAGGCGATTCCCATAATACTTTGGAGATTCACGGGCGTGGCTCTAAATGCTTGGGATATAACACTAGATATATAGGTCCACCGTCATTTAAGTTGCTTGGTTAGTTTCGGCGAGATATTCGCACTATATGAGGGATTTGGTTACTTGGGTATACTTGTGATAAGTTTCATCGGCAGTATAATCGTATTTATTCCTGTTCCCTACTTTCCTGTCCTGGTTACCGCTACATTAAACAGAAATTTTGATCCACACATTATAGCGCTTTCTAGCGCGGTCGGTGCGGTAGCTGCAAAAATGATAATTTTCTATGGGAGTTATTATGGCCGAAACATCCTTAGCAATACTACCAAAAAGAGGATTTTGCCGTTGCAGAAACTACTAAGCAAATATGGATGGGCAGGGGCATTTGTCGCATCCGTTACCCCAATACCGGATGATTTGATATATATTCCTCTGGGCTTAGCAAAGTATAGCCCGTGGAAATTCGCTACTGCAGTATTCTCTGGGAAATTAATACTTAATGAAATGATAGTTGCCGGAACTATTTTCATTGGCAGGCCATTTGTAGATATCCTTTCGTCCGAAGAGGTTAATCCGGTATATCTTGCAGCTGGCGCTGTTGTTAGTGCCGTGGTTTTAGGATTACTAATATATTTTTCTTTGAGGATAGATTGGTCAAAAATTATAGGAAAATGGTTTCCTTGGACCCTCAGCGATAATGATATAGACAAGGAAAAAAGAGGCTCAGAGCCACGGTAGAAGATAAAGCATCAATTATTTTTATTCCCAGGTGTATGAGTTCAACATTCAAACGTTCGAGAAATAGGCAGAAGAATCATCTCTAGTTGCCAATGGCCAATAAGAATCCTCATTAGAAAGAGGCATTCTGCAAGCGTTGTCAACGAAGCGAAGCGAAATACGTCTCTCATTTCTCGTCTTCAAGGCAATATTTATGGTGGAGTTATTGTCGACTAAATAATGGTGAGCGAAATTCTACTTGAAATTTTCTCGGCGAAAACGCAGGCAAATAGAGGGTCACTTTGCAAAATTGGATGAGATCACGTAATAATTGCGACTATCCATACAAATGTGTGGACCTTACGATTTTAAATAGTATACAATTTTATATCAAATTTTTATCCCAACAAGGTGCAGACCAACTTGAGCAGAATAGGATCATCTTTATAACTTGTTGTGTCATTGGACATATATGCAGTCAAAATTTCTCTTCTATAGTCTCTATCTAGCCATAAAAATACGGATTTACAAACTCATAAAGAGTAAAAAAAGAAACACAGAAAAGCAAATACCGATGTAGTACGGCGGAAGATTTCCATTCTTGTCAAGCCATTTTGTTGTACGGTAGCTGAAGATCGCGAAAGCTTACAACTTAGGTTTGATATCAGAATTGGCCAGAATACTACATCTGTTCCCAGTGTTAGTTATGGTATTTGGGGGAATGGATTCGTTTAGTACTATTTATTCACCGGTTGCTTCGTCCAGCATAAAGACGCAACGGGCAGGACAAACCATCCACATATTAGTTTTCAGAAAATGTAGCCTCGCTTACAAGAATATTTACTAATGGCATAGATTCAAATGTTTCAGGAATTAAATAGTCTCTTTTTGTCTGTCTCCAGCATCCAAAAATAGTGCCAGATCTTTACCAGGTTTTCGCCATATCAACATCCTTTGATTTTATGGCCTAAAGCACTTTTGAATCTCTGTTCCATCATAAATTTGGTATCTTAATGTTTTGGCATATCCACTTGTTTGTTCCCCATTTAGAATTGAATGGCTTAATGTGCAATCTCCTGAACCGCTAGGTTACAGGCTGAAAGTCAGAAAGTCATACAAGATGTTTTTGTCAAAATTTCTTAACAGCTCTGAGCTATGTGACAATCTTATTTGTACAGTATAGTAAAATAAAGCTAATCTTATCTGAGCAAATGAGGCCTTTGTCGCAGTATCTGCAGTGACTGCAGTAGTGACTGCAGTTAAATCAGATCGATATTCCGCAGATTTGAAAAATCACATTTAAATGATAAATCCATAGCCGCAGTGAAGATGACTAATCTCAGAAAAAAATGGGTTTGTCTTTCCTGTCCCCATAGATCCTCAAGAAAGTACAACATGCAAGTGCATATCAAAAGGTGGCATAAGGCGGTCGGACAACAACCAGAGCTGCTATATATGAATCACCAAGCAGCGTCTCTACTTAAAGACAATAAGGACATTTTTTCCAAAGAATCCGGCGCTGCAGGTAGCAACAGCTTTAGCACTAACTCATTTCCCTTTCCTTTTCATAAGTTTTCATCAGTAAAGCCAGAAGATCCGTTCGAATTTGTAAATGAGATCTATCTTTTGGCCATTAAGGCTAAAGAAATGCAAAGAAAAGTTGAAGTAATACGTATGGCTTTCAATGACAATTGTTCTCACTCAACAGAATTAACTACTAATAATGTTGTTCTCGCAAACTTGAAAAAGTCTAGTGTGTCATACATTTCGCTTCCAACATTCCGTGCCAATCTGTCATCCTCGTCACCTGCTCCTACTATTAATCCACAAGAAATTAGAAAAGAAGAAATAGCTGGATTTAAGGCGAAGGTCTGTGAAAGTTGCAAGGGTATAGTAATAGAAACGCAATATAGTGTTGATGTGAATGGAAAGAGCCCTGAGGTGGTAACTAAAAACAGTCACATTTGTTTTGTTTCAAAAGTGCCTTCGAAACCCTTAACTTAGGAAAGTAAAACACGACAAGCCTTTGAAACCCTAGAAAAGTTAGTGCTGGTGCCGTGGGATTTAAAGAAAGCAGTTAAAAGATGGACAGACAAGGACGGCCCAAACAATGCCTATCTAGTTGCGTACAAATTGCCGCTTGAAAAAGTTAAAGCCAATAATATTATCCACATCTATATTCTTTCATCCAAAGACAAAATGAGCAATACTCTCAATAACAGCAGTCTTTATCATAACGAGACCAAGAATGATAAAGGAAAACATGAGTGGGCGTTGGGAGCCATAAAAAATGGTCAGATGATTCTCAACGATAATGATTTGCTAGATTTTCTGAAGGCAGCAAACAATAGAACTTCGGGTTACTTTAGAATTCACACAAATAATCTAGAGGACACATCAAATATAGACAATTTTGATTCGGCTTCAGAAGCCTATTGTTTTTTTGTTAACAAAGGGTCTTTAAAATAACAAATAAAGATCTGCTAAATAGTGAGGAGCATAATGCCTAAAACCAGAATTGAGAAGGAAAGATACTCTAGATTCGGTATCCTAGTCTATACGGAAAAACGAATATGTAGTATGATTTTCTTGAATTGGAGGCGATGATGTTGGTTAAAAAACACCTCGACGCGTCGAAGAGAAATTGCTGGACCAAATGAACAAACGCCTAAGAATTATTGAAAGAGTCATTCATTCAAATATAGGGGTAAACAACAAGTAATTTAAAGGTAAAGTTGTAAATCTACCCACCTCTGAATATCTTGTTTTGACTAGTCTCATTTGATATTGGGCTCACTCTTTTGATTATCATGTAGCTCCAATCCGTTAATTACAGGCATTATATTATCCAG